>CAIOJS010000475.1 GCA_903858655.1 uncultured bacterium
AGTGGAGGAGATGGAAGAGACGAAGGTTGACGTGCGCAAAGAGGATAAAACAATTCGCGAATTTACTATTCCTTCGCAAGGTGAAATTAAGGGACTAATCGCTCATATTACGGCCTACAAAACAATTAAAAACCATAAGTCAGTTCAGAAAAAAACTGATATTGAATTAAGACGCAATCAGCATTTGTTGTTAAAAGGGCCGAATGGTATTGGCAAAAGCACTTTACTGGAATCAATTGCCAAAAATGAAGCCGAAGGAACTCACATAACCGCAGGAGTAAAAATTGGTTATTATCGTCAAGATTTTTCTACATTAAACTTTGAAGACACGGTTTATAAATCACTGGCTCAAGCAGCTGGTACCCAGTCTGAAGAAGCGATGCGTACAGTGGCAGCGGGATTCCTTATTACGGGCGATATGATGAAAACTAAAATTGGCAATTTATCCGAAGGGCAAAAAGGTTTAGTGGCTTTTGCTCGATTGGTTTTAGAAAAGCCAGGTTTATTAATTTTAGACGAGCCAACTAATCATATTAATTTCCGCCACATTCCAGTTATTGCCGAGGCATTAAATAAATATGATGGTACTATGATTGTGGTTAGCCATGTTTCTGATTTTGTAGATCAAATTCGAATTGATAATATTTTAGACCTTGAAGCTTAAAACATTAAATTTAGATAATTTTTTAGCAACCACTTCGTGTGGTTGCTTTTATTTTTAATATAGGTCTGTTATAATAACAATAATGAAAAAAGAAAATACAATCTTTTTGAAAGCTTTTACTTTAATCGAGCTATTAGTTGTGATAGCGATTATTGGTATTTTGTCTGGCTTGATTATTACCACCATGAGTGGTGCCACCGAGAGTGCTCGTATTGCTAAGTTGAAAGTGTATAGCAATTCCGTGCGTGACATCTTGGGTGCGAATATGGTTTCCGAATGGAAATTTGATGGACCAACTGGAGATGGAATCGCTGCTACTGCAAATGATGTTTTGGATACATGGAACAATAATAACGGAACGGTTGCCGGTGGACCCATAGTTAAAACTGGTTCTAATTGCGTAACTGGTTCTTGTTTACAATTCAATGGAAGTAGTAGTTATGTTGATTTTGAAAGTAATTTATCTTTGAGTATGGGATTGGGAGATGCGGCTGTTTCTTTTTGGGTAAAATTCGATAATGATGTGGCTCAACAATACGAGGATTTAGTTGTTTGTGGCGGAGGAGCAGTAAATCAGCCGGGATATAGACTTACAAGATTTAGTGGAGCAAGCGGATTGTATTGTTGGTTTGGAGATGGCGTGGGTTTTTCTAGTACATATTTAACGCCAACGACTATTTTAACTGGTAATGTTTGGCATCATATAGTGGTGGTTTTTGATAGAGATGTTTCCGCTCAAGCATATATAAATGGCGTAAAACAAGCGCAGTCATTTAATATATCGAGTCGTACAGCAAATATAGTTAATGCTCATAGTTATAGAATTGGAGGAATTTCATCGAGCGCAGATACACGTCATTTGGATGGAACAATGGACGATGTTCGTGTATATAACGCTGCAATTCCATCTTCGCAAATTCGCGAAAATTATTTAGCCGGATTAAACAAATTACTCGCCAACAACGCCATCACCCAAACCGAATATGATCAAAGACTAGTTGAATTGAATAGTAACGTTGCCGAAAAATAAATAGCCAATGTTTAGGGGGGCAGCCCCCTAAACATGGTCAAACGCATGTTTAGGTATTCGATACCTAAACATAGGTAAAAATAAGATAAGAATGTTTAGGAGCCAGGCTCCTAAACATTCAAAGAATATGAATAATAGGAAAAAACAATTTAATTATGACCTAAAGCAGAGCAAGGCATGCTTCAGGACCACAGCATTTACATTAATTGAGCTATTAGTCGTAATAGCGATTATTGGTATTTTGTCTGGTTTGATTATTACCACCATGAGTGGCGCCACCGAGAGTGCTCGCATCGCTAAACTAAAAGTTTATAGCAATTCTGTGCGTGACATCTTGGGTGCGAATATGGTTTCCGAATGGAAGTTGGATCAAGTTAACGTCCCAGCAGCTAATCAAACTCCTGACTCATGGGGTTCTAATGCGGGAACCTTGAATGGTCCATCTGGAGCACAAAATTTGCCTCAGCTTCAGTCATCTGCAAGCTGTATTTCTGGTGGTTGTTTTTCTTTTGATGGAACCGATGATTACGTTGATTGTGAAGGCGGAACGAGTTTAGATTTTGGAACTGGTGATTTTTCTGTTTTTACTTGGATGAAGAATAGTCAAGCTTTGGTAGCTGACACTAGTATCTATGGAGTAATAGGAAAATACAATGGAAACACTGATCCTGGATGGGTAATACTTTTAAGGGGGGGGTACTTACTATAAAGGTATTTATGTAAGAGTTGGTGCAGCAACGGGATTGATAGACATACTCCCGACTAATAGTCAGACAACATTAATGTCTGATGGTAG
>CAIOJS010000476.1 GCA_903858655.1 uncultured bacterium
AAGATAAAGTGATGCCTTTTCTTTATGATGATATCCATTCTCTAGCTATATTGTTTTCTTTATAAGATAAAGTGATGCCTTTTCTTTATGATGATATCCATTCTCTAGCTATATTGTTTTCTTTACAAGATAAAGTGATGCCTTTACTTTATGATGATATCCATTCTCTAGCTATATTGTTTTCTTTACAAGATAAAGTGATGCCTTTTCTTTATGATGATATGCATTCTCTAGCTAATTACTTTCCTTTACAAGATATAGATATGCCTTTTCTTTATGATGATTTTCGTTGTCTTTATAATGATATGCGTTGTCCTTATAATGATTTGTTTTATCTCGATAATGTCATGCGTTATCCTGTTTATGTTGCACTTTGTCTTTATAATAGTATGTGTTGCCCTTGTAATATTACGCTTTGCCCTTGTAATAGTTTGTCTTGTCATTATAAGGATTTGCGTTGACATGATTAGGATTTGTGTTGTTATTATAATATATTGCGTTGTCATTATAATGATTTGTTTTACCATGATAAGGAAATGCGCTATCTTGTTTTGGAGTTGCGTTGTTTTAACATTAGGATGCATTTCCATGATAATAACTTGCCAATCTTTTCGATGGATATGGCTTATGTTTATAAGGATAATCATAAGCTTAGTCTCTGATAACATTATTGATATAATGAAAATGCATAACATGTTATGGAGAATTATTCGTCCTATTGATGAATCTTCATAGCATCTTTGCTCCTACCCTTCTATGCTATGTATATCGGAGTAAGACCTTAATTCAATTTATATCGAACTAAGGTCTTGCATATCCTCACAAATGTTATCTAGTGCAATTAGCAATTAAAGCATTCCATCCGTTGAGAGGAGCAATCCCGCAATCGTTCGGTGGATAATGCAGACGTTCTTTACAATATCATCACCATCTGGATAAAATTAAGTAACGGAAACATTAAGGTCCAAGGATTTATTTTAACAATGTGGAATGTATTAATTATCATGTGTTTTAGAAATATTTCGCCCCGATGGGGCTTACATCTCATGGCAATCAATATTCCTACCAATATTATGTCCCTACGGGACAAAAGAATTCCGTAAGTCACATATCCCGTAGGGATTAAATATCGGTAGAAAAAAAAGAGGAGTTGAATTTAAGTCCCGTTAGGGACGTTATAAAAGTTAATTGGACAACAAAGTAACGAAAATAATTTTATGACACGTAAATGATTTATTTTCTATCTTTGCTAAAAATATTCCACACCTATTGTACCGCTATTTTTGATGGAACAAAGGGCAGCTTGTTACCATAAAATAGCTATCAATATTTGTAGTAAGAAACAATAATAAATAATCAGAGCCGTGAGCCGATGATGACTCTAAAATCCAAAGATGAAATGAACTATATCATATTGAAAAGAATTATCACATATTTGAACAGGATGAAAAAGCTGTCCTATTTTCTCATCATCGCCTTGATCACGGGATGTTCGGGGCAGAATGCTGTTGTGCTTCACCGTTATGCTTCAGCGTATGATTCTATTTTCAAACTAAACCCTGCCTACTTGGGCTATGGTTTCGATTTCCCTGTCGGAAAGCCCGATGGCAAGGGATATTACGATGCACAAGGCTTCGGTCAGAACACCCATTTGGGCAACGATTGGAACTCCAACAGCGGTGGCAACACCGATTTGGGCGATCCCGTTTACAGCATTGGCGATGGTTATGTGACCTGTGCGCAAGACTTTGGTGGGGGTTGGGGCAATGTGGTGCGCGTGGTTCATTGCCTCGACACGCTGAAACAGGTGTATGTGGAGTCGCTTTATGCCCATTTGCAAGTGATACAGGTTGAAAAAGGGCAATTAATCAAAAAAGGCACCCAAATAGGCACCATCGGAAACTGCAACGGACATTATTATGCCCATCTTCATTTTGAAATAAGAAGGTTGGTTGACATGGACTTAGGAGGCGGATATGCGGCTGACACCACAGGATTTTACGACCCTACGGCTTTTATAAAGAAACACCGCCCACGAAAATAGGAGATGCTCGTTCGGCTTAGGCTCTGCCTAAACCAAACAACAATATAACCATCCAACAATAAAACAATCCCCCCCCTACCGAATCACCGTAACATTCCCCTTCTTGAAGTATGTTGACTGATTGTGGCAGGTCACATCTAAATAATACACAAACACTCCCGGGTCGCAAGGCTTGCCTTTGAAGGTGCCATCCCAACCGTTTCTCATGTCGTTGGTTTCAAACACCTTTTCGCCCCAACGGTCGTAAATCAAGAAGGTGAGTTCGCTCACCATTTTGCTACGCACAAAGAGTTGGTCGTTTTTGCCATCACCGTTAGGTGTGAAAGCATTGGGCACATACACATAAGGATCGGCGCAATGCACATCGAGCACCACAATGCGCAAGGAATCTCTGTAGGTGCATCCATAGGAGTCGGAAATTGTCAGATAATACATCGTGGTTTGATTGGGCGAGGCAATGGGGTTTTGCGAAAAAGGATTATCCAAACCGGTGCTTGGATACCAAGTATAGTTAGTTCCCGGTACAGGCGATGCATGCAAACCACTTGATTGGCTTTGATAGATGGTGTCTTTGTCCGACCAAACAGAAACATGATTAAATATGGAATCCACAATCAAATTAAAGGAGTTTGCCTGCTGACACTGTCGGGAATCCGTAATAGTGACCGCGTATGTCCCGGCACATAAATCTGTAATAGGGTTCGTGGTCATCAAATTGTTCCATATATAAGAATAAGGAGGCGTTCCTCCAGATGTGGTCAGCGTGATAGTCCCCACACAGGCTTCATTGCAAGGAATATTGAATATTGCAGGTGTAGCCACAATAGAATCGGGTTGGGTGATAACTATGGAGGAGATGGATATGCAGGTGGAATTATCGGTGATAGTAACGGTATAGGTTCCTGCGCATAGATTGCTGATGGTATCAGTAGTAGCGCCATTGTTCCATAAGATATTGAATGGCGGATGCCCTGAGGAAATCACTACCGAAGCCCAAGCATCGCACACACCATGACAAGGAGGTGTAGTAGAATGAAACGAATCAGCCACCACCACAAAAGAAACCAACACACTGTCTATGCCTGAGCAATAACTGTTGCTTACCGAAACATAATAATAGGTTGGTGCCGAAATATTGGTGGTGAAAGATGGGTTAGACGGAGGCGCATTCAGCCAATCAGTAAAATCATGATTAGTGGACCAATGAAAACTGTTGGCATCTTGTGCCGTATTAGCTGTAAGAGAAATATGCCCATCGCAAGTCGTAGTATCATTGCCTGCATAAGCATCGAGATGATACACCACCACCCGCTGTCGCAAGGTATCCGTACAAATGCCATTCGAAACCAGCAAGACATAAGTGGTGGTGGTATTCGTATTTGAAAATGGATTGCAAATATACGGGTCGCTCAATGAGAAAGGGGGAAACCATTGATAGGTAACGTTGGTGTCACCTGTTGGATTCAGTCCTATTTGAATATTATCGCCCACACACATAAACTTTGGAGGAATGGTATCACTAGAGTTAGAAAGCACCACCACTTGTTTGGCGATAGTATCCGCAAAGTTGCATGTTCCCGTATCTTTCACGGCAAGCGTTACGGTATAAACACCGGAAGTAGTATAATAATGTATAGGATTAGTGACAGTAGAAGAAGTGTTATCCCCAAAAGTCCACATATATGTCATGCCCGCACCTCCTGAATAGGATGTATTGATGAAATGTACCGAATCGGGCAAACAGATTACGGGAGGCAATTGAAAATCGGCAATAGTAATAGGAAGCATAAAATCGAATTTAAAAGTCCCATTGTTGCAGTTATTGCTGTTGTTAAAATTAGACCAGGCTCCGAGGGTAGTAGGGAAATCATCATGACCACCACAACCGGCACACACCGACTGATAAATCTTTCCCTTGCGGTCGAAACGGCTAGTGCCACCATCCACATGTTCCTGACTTGTGGGTCCCCCGAAGTAAGTGCCATACACCATAGAAGAAGCATCGTCGTTGATAACCAATAGATAGAAATCGCTATTATCCGTAGTACTTTGAAAAGCATCACTACTGATAGGCAAACCCGATGTTCCGCCAAAACTGTTCACGGCTCCACCCCATCCCGACAGATATATCTTATCGCACAAATCCACCAAAAAGGCGGTTGGCGAAATATCAGGACCACCGTTGCCCGTACCAAACGTTGTTGACCACACGAGGTTGTCAAGATTGGGATATATCTTACTCAAAAACTGCCCTGCACCCGGATGATTCCACAAGGCATTGTGGATAAAAGAAGTTCCTGTGTCAGCCGTTTGTCCATACACATAGATGTAGCCTTGTTTGCTTCTGTCCATCAAATAGGTTTGGTCATAAGCGCCCGTTCCATAATAGGTGGATCTTAGCAAGGTGGTACCATTGACGGATATCTTAGCGATAAAGCCATCGGCAGTGCCACCCATATAAGCAGGATGCAACACCCCAGGTGTAGTCGGAAAATCAAGAGAGGAAGTGCCTCCGCAGATATATACCCGAGAACTATCATCCACCACAACGCCATAAACAGCATCAAGTCCCGTGCCACCTATGTACGAAGACCAAATCATATTGTGAAGATTATTATCCATCTTAAATACGCAACCATCAAGCGTACCGCCGCCGTAAGTCGGTTGGAAAGCACCAGTGGAAACAGGAAAATCAACCGAAGCAGTAGTGGAAACAACGTAAACATTATTATTGACATCTACATTAATTTCACCACGGGCACCATCGGCATAATTGTGACATAAAGGTGCATAAAAGTTGTTGCCATCATTGCTACTCCCACCCACATAAGTAGAAGCCAATAGCTGACTGCCATCCTCACTCAGTTTTGAAACATACATATCCACTCCTAAAGCGAAGGTAAGCACATAATCATAAGTGATATTTGTTCCGCCATGAAAAACAGAATCAAATGTATTGGGAGTCATAGGGAAATTAGCAGAACCCGTAGTACCAAAAACGAGTAGATTGCCGGCAGCATCCACGATAGTACTATGTGGCAAATCATTTTTATTACCACCCAAATAGGTTGCATACAGCCGACTTACCCCCGTTGGGTCATATTTGATGATAGCGATATCACAACCACCATAATAGTTGCCTTCGCCTCCAGCAAAATTAACTTGAAAAGCACCCACCGAAACAGGATACCCATTGATAGCATCATTGAAACAGATACCACCCGAATAGGTATTGCCAAATTCATCGTAGGTAGCCGTGAATCCCCAATTGTCTGCAAGCGAACCCGTGAAAGTTGAGAAAATAAGTATCGGGTCAATGACAAGTTCATAATCTTTATTGTATCCTTCAGGAAACTCAAAGGAAAGTTTATTTTTTGTAAGCTTGAAATTGCAGGGAACGATGGTCTTCACTCCATTAATGATTTGATAGGCAAGCGGAGCTAATTCTGTTACCTGATTTACGGAAGTCTTTATTATAATATTGCCATGTTGAAGGGCAACACTATTTGCCCCTTCATATTCAATAAGAATATTTTTAGGATTGGCGCCTTGATGCAACACAAATTGATATTTTAGCAAATGCTGATTCTCCAGCAGTTCCAAATCAATGTTGTGGTAGAGATTCTCATACTTTATATAACCATAATTATACACCTTCGATGCCCATTTCGATTTATCGTTGCCTAGAAAATAATTGCTATAATCCTTTCCCGGTTGAGAACCTTTGATAACTACATCTTTATTGGAGTTCAAGAAGTTTGTTTTGTAGGCATGATAGTCAATAATAAAGTCCGAAGAGTCGGGCTTTATATCTTTTCCATGAGCTTTTAACTTATAAGATAATAGTTTGTTATATTTCGTTTGATCTCGAAACACAAAACACAGCCCATTGCTTAAACATTGAAGATAGCCTTCGTTGAGGTCGGCTTTGAACTTGATACTTTTATCCCACTGCCCTTTGTTTTCATAAAAGCGCAATTGTTTTGTGCTAACCGAATCTTTCTCATGAGACAGGGCACAAAAGGAGATAAACAGAAAAACGAGCAAAAATAAAGACTTTCGCATTTGTATAAAATTTACTTTAGCAAATATACACAAATTTACACAACTAGAATGAATAATTAAAAATAATTATTCGTCATTATTCATAAAACCCTGATTTGTTACAACATTCAAAAAACTTTTTGAGAAATATTTATTGTCTTTTTTTGTATAACGCTTCTGCGTGAAGATTTGTGCAAGGTTTTTTAACTGATTTTCTTCAATTAATTTCATCGTGAGCGGCAGATTTTCCTTTTCCTGATACAATGCATCAATTTTTTCTGCTGTGTAGGACTGATAATTTTCGTGATGAACGATTGCTTCAAGGGGTAATCTATCGGTCAGTTCGGGACTTTCGTTGGGATAACCCACCACAAGCGTGGTTATTGGGATGACGCCTTCAGGACATTGGAAGAAATCAATAAGTTTGTCTGCATTATAAGTAGTAGTTCCCAAATAACATATCCCTAAGCCAAAGGATTCCGCAGCAAGAGCCGCATTTTGAGCCGCCAGCAATGCATCTATCGCTGCCGTCATAAACGATAAGAAATTATCGTAGCCGGGTTCAGCATCGCGCTGTTTACACCATTGATTGAAACGATAGAAATCGGCACAAAAAGTCAAGATAACAGGTGCCTGAACCACCATCTTTTGATTGAAATGAAAGCCACACAATTGCTTCTTCTTTTCTTCATCACGGGTAACAATAATGCTATATACTTGCATATTGCCAGTGGTGGAGGCTCGAGAAGCGGCTTCCAAAATTTGATTCAAGATGCTTTCGTCTATGGCATCTGGCTTATAGTGGCGTATGCTTCGGTGCTCCGATATGGTTATGATGGTATCCATGCGTTTGGTTTCTCGGCAGTTTGGTATGGTATGCTATTAGTAATCGTGTTTTTATCTTATGTGTTGGTATTAATTACCCGAGTTCGAACCCTTCTTTTTCCAATTTTTGTTGTCGCGATATTTGCCGCCTTGATTGTCGCCCGACTTGCCTCCGCCCTGCGTTCTTTTGCGAGGAGGGGTAGTCGTAATCAATTCTTTCACATTATCCAGACGCACATTTTCATCGAGTTTCAACTTACCATCCGAAAGTTTCGATATATGTTGACCTATCACTTCGTCGGTCACAGAATCGCGGTTCCAACTCAAATAGAGTTTTTTCAAATGATTTGCTATCAACAGTATCAAGGCTTCCTTCTCAGGTCCTTCTTCAAAATCAATCGCCTTCACAATCATGTTTTCGGCATGTTTGCCATATTGTCTGAACTTGATAAATTTGTTGGGATATGACAATTTGAATGTTTCGAGTTCCTTTATGTTTGGGTCAGGTCTTGGATAAGGTGAATCCACATCCAATTTATATTCGGAAATCATAAACAAATGATCCCATATCTTTTGTTTGAACTCAGAAGAATCCAGTTTCTGAGGATTGTTTAACTGTGTCATGATTGCCACGATAGTCTTGGCGGCTTTGTTTCTGCGGTCTCTGTCTTCGATGGTGATGGCAAATTCTATCATTTTCTCGATATTCCTGCCGTATTCCGAAATCCGAAGCAGCGTCCTTTGTGTGTTGTATTCCATATAATTTTTTGTTTTTATCTTATGCTATAAGAGGAAAGGTCGGCAAAGATACGAATGTTTTCGTTATAAATCGCCTTATGATGTTTACTTTAACCCTACTTTTATCCTAAATGCACTGTTGTTCGTTCCTAAAAATATCAATTCCCTATTGCTGAACCATAGTTTTGACGGATGATATGCGACTCAAGATGCTGCCGAATCACCTCCTTTTCTTCTTCATTAAGCGTATAAGTATTCTTTTCGTAATCCTGTATTTCTTTCATATATTTCGCAAGCTGACTCTCGAATGCCGCACCAAATTCCAAGCCCAAACTTTGATACGCTTTCTTCAACGTACCCACAGTGTCGGCTTCCAGTTCTTCGAAACGTATCTCCGTGTAGGCGCCTGTTGGAATCAGACTTTTGTCTCGTTCCACCGTGTCGAGCAAGGAATTCAACAACTCCGACACATCCCCTATCTCGGGATTTTTCCAACAGCGATTCAAGGTGTTTTGCGAACCAACTATAGACCACATCCTCACCGTGGAAGGCACCACATCCATCGGATTACGATAGATATGAATAAATTTCGCCTGCGGAAACATCTCCAAAAGTTTCTGAATACGAAACGTATGAAACGGGTTTTTCAATATCAATTGTTTTCCGCTATTCCATGCCAGACGTTTATAGAACCATAGTGTTTGCTTCTCCCAAAGCGCCATTTCATCCTTAGTATCGGGCAAAAACTTATTGTATTCCTTCAAGAAAAAAGAATACTTTTTGGGAAACACCAAGCCCAACATGGGCGAAAACCCTATCAAACGCACCAAGGCAAACTCATCTTCCTGCGGTTCGTCCATGCTGTTTTTCATTTGGTCGAAAGGGCGGGTTTTGCCCAACGCCATTTTCATGATGGGGCGAAAATAATAATACGCGCTCTTGAAACCATTGGGTTGAGCCGTCTGAAACAGTGTCGGTGCCGACAGATTTTCATCCAAACTCATCAACTGATGCAAAAACGTGCTGCCCGTGCGCCAATGTCCTATAATAAATACAGGGTCTTTTTCCAGCGTGTATGCCTCCACCTGCCGTCCATATTTCCTTCTGTCCAACCAGGCAAACAACGATGCCCACAACGCATTTTGCAACACAAAAAAGAATCGAAACAGATATTTGGGCAGCCACGAAACTTTATTTCTTCGCAAAAGCTTAAAGAAAATTCGGAATTGAATACCTGCAAGGAGGTAGGCACTCTTCATAAGCTTGTTGTTTACGAAGCCTGTTTAGAGGTAATAAATTCTGCCATTGCATCCACTGTATTCAGGATGTTGCGCGCGAGGTTTTGGTCGTCCAAGCGCACATTAAACTGACGCTGTATTGCCATAATGAGTTCGATGCCATCTATAGAATCGAGTGTGATGACGTTTTCCCCGCTAAACAGGGGTTGGTCGTCCAGTATGTCGGCGGGGTTCACATCCGTGAGGTTTAAAGTAGCTACAATCATCTCTTTGATTTGCAGTTTCAGGTCTTTGGTATCGTCCATGATTTTATTTCGTTTTTTTTATTGGTCTTGTTTTTTTGCAAAAATATTCTTTTTACTCGATTCTATCGAGAAAAATCCTTTATTTCTTCACAAATTATTGAATCAACTTATTTCACTACCTTCGCCAACTCCTTGAAGAAACGCTCTTCCACATTAGCTCTTTCGTGTATCAACGCGCCCACTTCCCGCAACTTTTCCACGCTCAAATCTCTGTTGCGCCCCATGCGGGCTGCCATCAGCGAAATCTCGCGCCATTTGTCCCCATTGTCCATCATGCGTTTCGAGAAATCTACCAATTCGGGTTGCTTCAGTATCTCGGCTGCCTGCTTCAAAAACGTGGCATACATAAACCGAAAACCTGCCCCGCCCGTGCCTTGGTCTTCCAACAATATGTTGATTTTGCTCACCTGATGCGACAAATCCTCCGCGTCTATGGCTAACTTAGGCCACTCGGTGATATGATTCGCAAACTTCCGCATCCCCTTTATCCCCAAAAATGGAATCGGGATTTTCAGCATATTGAAACACGCTTTTTTGATGCCTTTGCGCACCGCCTTCTCAAAATCAAACTCCTTCGGTATAAACGTGGGATAAAACAAAAAACCCTCGGGAGCCATGCTGCCCCCCGCGAAACGCCCTTTTTGCAACGATTCCTTCGCCAATTCCACTATCTTCGGATAATAGCAATCGCTTATCAGATAATCTCCCCCCTCTGATTTTCCCACCACATTGATAAAATGCACATTGATATGCACCCGCAGATATTGCGGCAAATAATCCATAAAGAAAAAATCAACCTGAGTGGCAGGCGGAATGCCTTTTGCCAACAGCGCATCGAGTTTTTCTTGTGCCTGTTGTGGCGTTTTGAACTTCTCCGTCTCGAATTTTATGCCCAAACGTTTCGTCAGGTTTTTCCTAATCTGCCCGGGTTTGCTGCGCACGATGAAGGTCGGAAACGCAAAGCGCTTATTGTTGAAATAGCCAAAGAAAATGCCGCTGCCGATGCCGAAAATCAAGGCTTCCGACAGTTCCATGCCGTGAAACGCCAACTGCGAACTCAACGTGCCCGTTTCGCAGTGCGCCGACATCTTATGCTCGAAAGGTAGTTGGGTGCCGCTCATGCTTTTTCCTCCACTTTAGTTAGGATAACCACCGCGTTCGCCGTTGCCGTTTGCGCAATGCTGTAGCGGTCTTTCGCCGCTTCTTCTTGATGATAAAAATGATATTTAGAGTTTTGGTCGTTTGAGGTCAACACCATTTGAAAGAAATTCGCCACAGGCACATTGAACGCCCCCGCATATTTCTGCAAATCGCCCACCCGTGCCGTAGCGAATTTTCCGGGTTTCAGATGTTGCTTCACCCTACATTTGGCAATGCCCGCCCGCGAAGCCAATTCCGAAACCGTCATCTCTTCCAACACCATAAAGTAATATATAGGTGTGATTTCGTTGTTCAACAAACGCTCGCGCAAGCTTTTCTCCAGATGGTTTTTCTTATGCCAAAAATCGTCCAAATCGTTCTCTATGATATACGACCCGCCCTCCACAGTGCCATACGAGCCGTCATTTTTCTCCGCATACAGGATATATTTCTGAACCTTATAGTCCGAAATCAAATCTTCTTCTTTCATCTATAAAATTTTTTGTGCAAAAGTAAACATTCTTATCAAATCTAAAAACTAAAGTTTGTTAACAATAATTTTTTCGCCTTATAGACACTTAGTATAACCTCTACGAATTACGAATCTACGAATTACGAATGCCGCCATAAATCTCTGTGTAACTCATAATCTCTGTGTATCTCTGTGTAACTTTTAAAACCACTTAGACACTTAGAACACTAAGAACCACTAAGAACTCCCTATCCCAATTCGTAATTCGTAGATTCGTAATTCGTAGAGGTAAAGTCGCTCACTTTATTGACACCTATTACGGCGTGGTTTGTTTTTCTGTTGGCGGCGATGTTTGTGGGCGCGGCGCAAAGGCAAAATCCACACTTGTTATATAATATAAGATAGCAAAACACATCAAAACCAGGAAAACCCAAAATATCCATGAATGATGTATGCGTTTCCATCTCCATGCTCCTTTGTTCAGATGATGACCCGTGAAATGGTCTTGCCAATCTTGTCGAGGTTGTTCTTGTCCTTTAATAATCATTGCTTTTTCTCCTTTGAAGTTTAATTTCTAATTTAATACATATATCGTCAGGTGCAAAGGTGCGACGTTTTGCTGTATGGAACCTTATATAATTCTGTAAAAAAGTTATATGATTCACACATTAGGTTGGAATTGGTTTTGCCAAAGTCATCAGATGAATCCAAGTCATCAGATGACTAATCTGTTGTGTGAAGTTTGCAACTTCTCACCCGAAACCTAAATATTAAATAAAAACCTTCTCCCTTTCCTCAACCTTAGTAGAATACCCAAACCCACACAAAAACCAACCTTATTACCTTCTTTCTCCATCAACGTTTTTCTCATAGAATTTAATAAGCTAATAAGGTAAGCACAGTCCTATGTCATTCATTTCTACTAAGGTTTTGTAAA
>CAIOJS010000477.1 GCA_903858655.1 uncultured bacterium
TATTTATTCATACGAAATAACTGTAATACGCTTTTTGCCATCCATCCTAACAGTCAAAGGTTTTTCGAACACAACATGTTTAAAATACTTTGTTTGTTTCAGTAGCTTTTGAGCGTTCAAAACATCCCACGAAATGAAGCTATCGCTAATTTCAGGCTGAACCGAAAAATATCCTATGTTCATTGACGTAACGTTATGAAAGAAATGAGAACCCGAGGAAGCATCCAACGGAAAATCCTCCAAACTCGTTTCTATAATAAAGCTTGCGTTGGATATTTGGGGCCATTTCACAGGTATGCCTATCCATTTGTCGCGAGTTCCCCAACGTCCGGGACCTATAAGTATGTAATGTTTGTTTTGTTTCACCATATAAGAGTTGAGTTCATCAATCTCTTTTGCCATTTCTTCGGTCTTGGACTTGTCAAAAACATCAATATCAATATAAATCACGTCGCTGATAGTATCCACCTTACCGTTACCCATAGATTTTTCGGCATAGATCAACATTTTATCCTTGTTGATTTCGTCCATTTTGATTTCATAATCAGTAGAATTGCCCAATAAGGGTTTTATCTGTAATAAATAAAATGATGCGCGGTTCTGACTATCTTTATTCAAATCAACAGCGAATTCAATTTCTACGGGAGTTCCGAGTGCTTCCTTCACTATATCTAACACCACCTGTATGGTCTCTGCCAAAGGAGTGTAATTATATTTAAGGATGTTGGCAAAGTTAATGATACGTGGTCCGGCCTGTGTTATTCCAGGGATAATCCGTTCGTTAGGCGCATCGAAAACGGAAGCGCAATGTCTTAATGTGCCTTGGGCTTCAGCAATATCTATATCTTGTTTAATCAAACCTGCTTCTTCGCCTTCCATCAAATTGACATCTTTGTTACTTAAATCTACAGCATAAAAATGTAATTGCGAGTTTTTATATAAATCTTTCGGGGTATAATTTTCAGTTGTTGGATACTTGGGCGAGAAGCGATATGCCTTTTCGCCATCCACCACATAGGTGCCCAAACCTACTGCAGCCACTGCCACGCCCTCTTCGGGTTTCATGTGACCAAACGGATAGTAATTATAGGACTGGGCAACACCACTGATATGCGGATAAAAGCAATCATCATAACGATTCCCAACCACTTCTTGCAGTACAATCGCCATCTTTTCATCTTCAATATTGTAGTTAATCGCTTCAACATAACCACGAGCCACCTTAGAATAGACAGATGCAAACACCAACTTGATAGCAGTCATCAATTGAGTCAAGCAAACATCAATATCGGGATGCGAATTAGGAAGAAGATAAGTCTCGAAAATTCCTGCAAAGGGTTGTTTCAAGGAGTCTTCAAATAAACCTGAAGAACACACTGCCAATGGATTCCGAATCAATTTAATCACTTTGCGCAGACGTTTAATCAATCCTTCGGTTAGTGTGCCATTCACAAAATGCTCTTTTAGCGTTTCGTAATCAGTCCCATCATTGATGATCGCTCGAAGTTTGTTTCTATCTAAGAAGTACTCAAACTCGTCGGTGCCAATGATAAGCGTTTTTGGACAACGAATGTTGATATTAGGAATCAAATGATGAAAATCGAAGTGATAAATCAGTGTGTTGATGAACGAAACTCCCCTCCCCTTGCCTCCCAAGGATCCTGATGCCAAACTAATGATACTACTTTCTTCCAAATTATCAACTTCTTCGAAACTGATAACTTTCCCCTTGTTCTGCTCATTGCGATGCATCTCAATGGAATGTAACAGGAAATCGCGCAAATCTTTAGTCGTTTTGAAATCATCAATCTTATAGGTGCTAATATATCGTGCCAGCTGAACCTCTCCGCGCGCCATAAACCACAAAGAAAAATGATCACGTTTAGCATGGTAAATGAGTGAATCGTCTGGGATAATCTTCAAATAATTCTCAAATTCTTTCAAAGAGCGGGCAACAGCAATTTGCTTTCCATCGGCGTTTTTATAGATAAAGTTGCCAAAACCCAAATAGTGAGTGATGAAACTTTGCACATCTTGAAGCAAGGTGGCAGAGTTTTTATCAATGAAAATTGTCTTCAACTCGTAGGCTTTATTGGCATTTTCCTTGTCTGAAGATTGTAGCACAATCGGAATATCTTTTATTTGACTGCGTACATATTCCACAAGATGAACGCCTGCATTTTCATCCTCAACCCCGTCTTTCTCATATTTCACATCTGTGATTAAACACAGCATAAACTCTTTGTAATTATTGAAGATTTGTATAGCCTCCTCATAGTTGGAAGCCAACAAAATCTTTGGTCGCGCGCGAAGTCGAAGCACCTTCAATAACTCATCGGAACTAACGTCTTCTATGATGCGTTGCGTTTGTAGCAATACATTCGTATATAATAAAGGTAAGTAACGCGAATAATAAATCGCAGAATCTTCCACCAGTAATATTACTTTCACAAAGCCCAATTTGGTATCGTTGTCAACATTCACCTTGTCTTCGAGATGCTTCACCATGGCGAAAAACACCTTTGGATCGCCATTCCAGACAAAAATATTGTTGATAGATTTATACTTCAATTTCTTTTTTTCGAAATACTCAACATCGCTGCTATTATTCAACAATAAGAATATAGGTATATACGGAAAAGCATCCTTTATCTCTTGACTGATTTCGATAGGCACATTTCTATCAACTCCCACCATGAAGATGACCAAATCAAAATGCTTGGAACGTAACTGTGAAAACACCTCTTCCGACGACGACACTCCCGTGACTCGCGGCATAGACGTTAAATTCAATTGATGGTATTCTCCGAGAAAATGCTCCACAAAGCGCCCTTCCTTTTCTATATTATACGCATCATAGAGATTTGCCACAATTAAAATCTCCCGAACCTTGAAAGGCATCAAATCGTGGAACACATCGCGCTGATAATTTTGTTTATTTAAAAACCGTTGCAATAGCTGCCTGCCACTTATCGTGCTTTGAGCCTGATTCGATTTGTCATCTGAAAGCGATTCTCCGGCTTTTGTTTTGTTGATGATAAGTTTGCCAAGCA
>CAIOJS010000478.1 GCA_903858655.1 uncultured bacterium
CGATATAGGGGCACATATTGGTACAACGGTTATGCCGTTCATTAAATACTATCAGCAGTGTGTTGCATATGAGCCGCAAGTTGATAACTATCAATTTTTGTGTCAAAACATTAGATCAAATGCGACCGCGATTGGCTCAAAACGCATAATGGCTAAACAGTTAGCTTTGGGTAACAAATCGGGAGAAGTTAAGCTTGTCCATACAGCTTTTAATTCTGGGTGTTATAAAAGTGTTAAAGGTAAAGGATGTCGATCTATTCGGTTGGACGATGAAGATATTTCCAATATAGATTTTATTAAGATCGATACATATGGTTCGGACTTGGATGTACTGAAAGGGTCGATTGAAACGCTGACGCGAACAAAACCGTTAGTCCAAATTGGTGGAAACAATAAAGAGATGTTCGAGTTGATGACTTCAATTGGCGCCGTTCTATTCGAATGTTTACCAGATCGCGCATACTACTATTTTCCTAACGAGACTCTGTGTATCGTTCCTCAGACTATTTTTTGTTTTTGGACAGGGTCAACTGAGATGTCAGAAAATCGTAGGAATTGTCTGACCACCATTAAAAACTGTAAGCTTATCACACCCACTAACCTTGAACAGTATATCCTGAAAACATATCCGCTTCACCCCGCCTACCAATATTTGTCGGAGGTTCATCGCGCTGATTATTTACGTACCTATTTTATGCATTTCTACGGAGGTGGCTACACTGACATTAAACTTCAAGGCGGGGATTGGGGTGAAAATTTTGAGAAGATGGCAAGTGGTAAATATGATGCGTGTGGTTATAAGGAGATTGGGCCTAACGGCGCTGGTCATGAAAGCGTTGCATCGAAATGGGAAGACTTAATTGGGAATGGCGCGTACATATTTAAGCCGAATACAGAGTTTACAAAAAAATGGTATACCAGAATGCGACAGTATCTAGACGATATCTTACCAATTTTAATGCATAATCCGGCGGGGGACGCAAGAGACTGTGTCGAACATAACCCAGAGACTGCGTATCCAATTGGGTGGTCGAAAATACTGGGGTTCATTTTTCATCCGATTAATTATGAATTTCACGAAAATGTGTTGCAGACATTGCCTAAGCCATTGTTCTATCATTATTTGTAAAAATATAAGTATTATTTATATTTTATATCAGTCTGAAATAAGATTTTAAGAATTATAAATATAAAAGAAATATGGATGAATTCGTAGAACGTCTTTCTTCTAATCAGCGAACTCTTACCGTTAGAAATATGGTTCTTTACGTGTCCTACTATAACGACAGTAACCCGGCTCGTCAGGCGGAACTTGATAGATGTCTTGCCCATAACCAGTCTAATCCGCTATTTAGACGCATTGTGATTTTTGACGAGACCGGCAATCTCATTAATTTTAATAATGTGGTGGTAGTTCCGACTTCCAGTCGTATGACGTTTTCCGATTTTTTCCGATACGCAAATGAGAACGATGACAACGACGATACCATTCACGTTCTTATCAATTCCGATATTATAATCGGCGAGGGTTTTGAAGATATCCGACTCGAATCCGACCAGGCGTTTTGCTTATCTCGTCATGAATTACGTGAAAACGGAACATCCTCGATTGATATTGGAGGAGGAAGTCATGACGCGTGGGTATGGCGCGGAAAAATCCGGGGAGGTATGGGCGAATTTTATATGGGAAAAATGTTGTGCGATGGGGTATTAGCAAATCAGTTGGTCGAGAAAGGGTACCGCCTTAAAAATCCGGCAAAGGGGTTGTATGTATATCATTATCATCTTACACAGCTTAGAAATTATGGGTGGCATGACGCTATTAGTGGAAGACGTAGAGGTATTACGATGACCAAGCATGACCATATTTTTTCTCTTGACGATTTATATGAAGATGGATGGAATTAATTATTGATACAATCATTTTTTCCTGTCTTCCTGTAACGCAACAGACACTGCTAAAAGTGCCATCGTTAATGGCCATATATTGGGCGGTCGAGGGCGAGGTTGATAAGTAGACATAAGTCTTATCACTCGTCTCCACATTTTAATACTGACTAATATCTTTAATTGTAATTAAAATTCGCGTTTAAAACATATCATTAGTAAGAAAGAATGTCTACAAATATTGAAAATATAAATGATACGAATATTTCAAATGATTCAAATGATTCAAAACCCGATAAAAAACTTATTATTCCCTCGTTGGGATTTCAAAACACTGGCGCCATCTGTTATTTTAATTCACTTATGCAATGCATATTGTCATCAACGCATTTTCTTCGGTTCATTTTAAACGACAATAAAGACCACCGTTTTCTCTCCTTCTTTCAAAGTATTTGCAACGATCTATGGAACTCAACGTTCACGACCGAACTTCTCCATTCCATTGGAAACTTTCAGCCCAATCAGAGCAGTAGCGAGTATTTTCTGATGGTGATGGACGCGTTAAAATGGGATCGGCTGTTTGAGTGTCGCCACAAAATGGTGAAAGAGTGTCGTTCGTGCGGTCACAAAAACGAGTCCGTCGACATTTCGTACAATGTGTTAATCGATAATTCACTGGAAGAATTTATGAAGTCTGAATGTGACTTAGAAAACGTGTTGTGTGACGGCTGTAAAGTAAAAAGCTCATATCGCCAACAGCAATTTATCCATTCGCTGTCGCCAGTAATTGTTATATCTCTGAATAAATATTTTGGAAAGAAACTGACACACTATCCATCTACACTTGTATTCGGTGATACGGCGACGTACAATTTAATTGGGACAATTGAACATTTTGGGGGATTGCAAGGAGGTCACTATATCGCGCGTGTAAGACGGTTTGAGACTCACGATGATGGCAACCATACGATTGGGTACTATATTATTGATGACACTAAAGTCATACCGATTACCGAAGAGATATTTTACAAAAGTGTGCCGGAAACCTATATGCTATTTTACGAGCTGAATACGTAGATAAATTATATATTTCTAAAAAATATATAAAAATTAACCAAC
>CAIOJS010000479.1 GCA_903858655.1 uncultured bacterium
CATCAGGGGGTATTAAGCTATAAAGGTGTCCATAACCTAAAGCATCAAATACTTTTCGTATTTTCCGAAAATACTCATTTTTATACTGAGCTTTCGCGACTTTTTCGAGATTGCGAACGTTTGGCTTTTTCTTTTTCGGCTTCGACATCTATAAATACCCTTTGGAACTATACTAAAATTATCCTAGGAACTCAAAGTTCTCAATTTTGCATTATAAGCTTCAAGTATTTTATCCTTCCCTAACATCCTGTTTATTGCCGTTTCGCCACGAAGTTCTTTCACCGCATCCTTGCCTATCCATAGAGCAGTTTTATTTTGGCTATTGGCTAGGGTTTCGCTAGTTTCAAGTGCTTTGGCATATAGCACTTTATTGCGTTTGCCAATTTGCCGTAATGCCCAATTGACAGCTTTACGCACAAAATTGCGCGGGTCTTCAGCATGCTGAACTATGATGGGCAAAAACATCTCAAACACATCATCTGTAATCGTTTTGCTGTGGACTGCCAAACATGCCATCATCACAAAGCCTGCACGTTTCACATATTCTTCCTTGCGCGAAACCCATTCAAAGGTTTTCTCCAAAGCAAAAGGCGTTTTGTCAAACAAATTGCTGCAACATTGGTCGCACACATCCCATGAATCGAAATCCTTAACCCAAAGTTCCATTTGCTCTTCAGTAACTTCTTTAGGATTTTCGACCATAGTAGCCATTATACGAGCCTCATGATATACGCTTTGCCACAATTGAAGGGCTAATGCGTGATTGTTCTTATATTTTTTCGCCAAAGCGCGAATAATTGGTAGCGAAACTCCGAAGGCTTTATCAACCGAAATTCCATAGCGCGCCATGCCAGCTACATTGTCGGGATTTGCATGCGATTTTAATACAGCGATTATATCTTCAAAGTCCTTCATCTACTTAATCATTAAGAGTCCATCGTTAGATGCAACCCATTTATTGTTTTTGGAATCACTCACGATTTTATTAATAAAGAAACTTCTGACACAAGAATTTAAAGGCGTGAAAGAAGCCCATTTATCATTTTCATGACGCACGATTCCTAAGGAAGTGCCTATCCATTTCGTCCCATTGACATCAATAAATATTTTATAATCATTAAACTGAGGTAAGCCTGAGTTTTCCGATGTATATATGGTCCAATTCTCTTTTTCAATCTTAATTAAACCACTCCAATATACCACCCAAAGTATCCCTGATTTATCGCAATAAACGCTGTTCACCTGATTGTTGGGTAGTTTTGAATTTTCTTTTTGAAAGATAGTCCACACAGCGCCATCAAATTTCGCAAAGCCTTTATTGCTTGCTATCCATTTATTGTTTTGATTATCCACAGCCACTTCATACAATTCGTCGAAGGCTAAATGAATATCAGAGTTTTTATACACCTTCCAATTTACGCCATCGAAGGATGTAATCTCCTTTTCAGTGACAAACCATAAGGTTCCATCTTTGTCTTGGGCTATTGAAACTACATGTACACCGGGCAAAGGCGAGTTTTGAGGTGCATAATTAACCCACTTTAACCCATCAAATTTATATACGCCATGAAAGCGTGTTCCTATCCACTTGGTGTTATTGTTATCTATAAAAATAGTGGTTACGAATTTATCGTTCATGCTGCAGTTTGTTGAATCATATACCTTAAACACATTATCGAAGTATTCAACCAATTTGCCACCAAAAAAACAATCACCCGTAGCAAACCATACATGATCCAAATGATCCACCGATACAGTTTTAATAATATTATCGGGAATTTTTGATGTATTGGTATCAAAAACAACACAATTGATGGTTGGAGTGCCATTTACTTGAGCAAACAATATAGTGGTTAAGAAACAAAGTGTGATAAAATAAAGAAGCTTTTTCATGGTTTTTTGGGTTTATATTTTGATATAGTTAGAATTTTCTGTGCATCCTTTTCGTCAATGAGTTTCTTCAAGTTCAACTCATCAGTTGTTTTCATATATTTGCGCATGATTCGCCAGCCTAACCATGCTCCCGTTCGCGAAGGCGAAGTTTTTGCAAAGGCTGTTGTGAAAGGACCCGGGTCAAAGAATTTCTTATAGATATTATAATCTTTGCTGTAGAGCATATTGTTATGAATAAAATACGCCCACATGTTTGACTCATTATCATAACACCAAGCCAATTGTTTTGTTGAATATTTTATCTTGATAGTGTCCTGCGTTTCGGGAAGCATGGCATCTATAAAATATAAAACTTTGCCATTATATGCCATATTATCGAGGCATGTCGCATTCTTCAAATCGGTATAACAATAATAATCTGCCATAGCTTTGATGCAATCGCGTGTGATGTATTCTTCGGACATACCATATTTCATAAACTGTGGCAATCCATACAAGGTATAGAGTTTATAATTCTCACCTAAATACATATCCAAAGCAATGATGAGCACAGAGTCGGCATAAATTATGGGGTTTTCGAAGTCCATGCCACCTATATATGTGTAAACATTGGGAATACATCGGTCAGGGAAGTAGTATTTGAAGTAAGTCAATGCACACGAAAGCTGCCGTTCTATGTTTGAGATATCTTTGAATTTATTTTGAACCGCCACAAAATTTTCCTGCATTTGCGGGTCGTTGATATAATCGGAGAGTTGTTTTATATTAGCTTGATCGTTTAAATCCGCATTCAAAAAGAAATGAAATTCGGGTTTGATTCTTTTCAATTCATTTTGTAAATCATTTTTATTGAGACTGAACAACGCCTTCTCGTAACGATGTATGTGTATTTTGACAGTGGTGTCGAGCTTTGGAGCATCTATTTTATCTTCCTTGGTTCTGTTGCAGGTGCATGAAACAAAGAGAATGCTGATGGACGCCAGAAAAATAAACTTAATGATACGCTGCATTATACTAAGTAATTAAATAAATAAATTGTTTGAATTAAGCATCAAAAATTGCCTTTTCAAAAGTACAAATTCCTTTTGAACTAGAAGCTGTAAATTGAAAATATTTTTAAACACCTTACGAACTTCATGCCAAAAATCATTATCAGCTATTTCAAAGTCCATTTCATTCAATATATAGCGTAGGATAAAAAAGAAATCTGACTAGCAAGATGGAAAATAATAGGGACATGGCATGGCATGTCCCTACATGTCGCGCCCCAACTAATATCATCAGTTATCATAAAAATCATCCGCCTCAGTTGTCTATTATTTAATTGGATACTTTTTCGAGAATTTATAATTGAGTAATTAGATAAAAGCCCTGTTTTATTGGTCTGCGTGCCATTGGAGAAATCGAAAATCAATAAAAAAACATAATTTGTTATATGGGAGAAATCGGACATCTATAAAAAAATAATTTTTGCTTCATCCTCGATATCGAAGAACTATATAAAAATTGAGTTTGCTTCATCTTCGATATTGAAGAGCCTTATAAAATTAATTTTTGCTTCATCCTCGAAATCGAAGAGCCATATAAAATTAGTTTTTGCTTCGTCTTCGATATCTAAGAGTCATATAAAATTAGTTTTTGCTTCATC
>CAIOJS010000480.1 GCA_903858655.1 uncultured bacterium
ATAAGCTTTCCGTATTTCGGTCCCAATGTTTTGAAGTTGGGTTTTATTTTCTTTACCAAAATACCGGCAGAATTATCAATATATTCAATCGCTTTGATGTTGACTTCTGAAAGAATCAGGTTTTTCACCGCTTCAATTTGATGTTTTATGTTTTCATCCATCATGGGGATCATAATCTTGCTGAGCGGTTGACGCACGCGAAGATTATGTTTTTTGCGCAGCGAAAGCACCATTGAAGAAATCTTTTGTGCCAATTGCATGCGTTCTTCAAGGTCTTTGTCCACGTATTCTTTGTTCGCTATGGGGAAATCCGTCAGATGTACCGACTCGGCTTTGTTTTTGTTGGTAACAGAATTCAAATCTAAGAAAAGTCTGTCCATAAAGAAGGGCGCAATGGGACATGCTAACATGGTGATGGTTTCCAAACAGGTATAAAGCGTTTGATAGGCAGCAATTTTGTCTTCAGTGTAATCGCCTTTCCAAAAACGACGACGACACAAACGCACATACCAATTACTCAAAAACTCATCCACAAAATCTTGAATCAAACGTCCGGCACGGGTAGGTTCATAATCGGCATAACATTCATCAACCTGTGATACCAAGGTGTTTAATTCAGAAATAATCCAACGATCAATTTCCGGTCGTTGCGCCAACGGAATCTCCGCTTCTTGAAATTTGAAGCCATCAATATTAGCATATAAAGCAAAGAAAGCATACGTATTATGCAACGTTCCAAAGAACTTTCGACGTGTTTCGTCAATGCCTTCCAAATCGAATTTCAAGTTATCCCACGGTTGAGAATTGGTAATCATATACCAACGTGTGGCGTCGGGACCATATTTTCCAAGTGTTTCGAAAGGGTCAACGCCATTGCCAAGACGTTTCGACATTTTGTTGCCGTTTTTGTCTAATACCAATCCGTTGGAAACAACATTTTTGAAAGCAACACTGTCGAAAATCATCGTTGCAATAGCATGAAGCGTGAAAAACCATCCTCGCGTTTGGTCAACACCTTCGGCAATGAAATCAGCAGGGAAATTGTTTTGGAAAAACTCCATATTCTCAAAAGGGAAATGATTTTGAGCATAAGGCATCGCTCCGGAATCAAACCAAACATCAATCAAATCCGGTTCGCGAAACATTTTTTTGCCTGTAGCCGAAACTAAAATAATTTCATCCACATAAGGTCTATGAAAATCGAAAGTAGTATAGTTCTCTTTCGAAAAATCGCCGGGCGTAAAGTTTTTATACGGATTGTCATCCATGAAACCGGCAGCGACTGACTTCTCTATTTCCGATTTAAGTTTCTCGGCAGAATTGATACAAATTTGTTCCGAACGATCTTCTGATGTCCAAATCGGCAAAGGCACTCCCCAATAGCGCGAACGCGAAAGATTCCAATCCACAAGATTCTCCAACCAATTGCCAAAGCGTCCGCTTCCGGTGCTTTCGGGTTTCCAATTGATGGTCTGATTGAGTTCTATCATACGTTGCTTCACGGCGGTGGTCTTTATGAACCATGAATCCAAAGGATAATACAGTATAGGTTTATCGGTACGCCAACAATGCGGATAAGAGTGTTCGTATTTTTCAGCTTTAAAAGCCTTGTTTTCTTTTTTTAGTTTGATGATGATATCAACATCCACATTGTGTTCAGTATCCGCTTTTGGATTGGTGTCATATTCATTCTTGACATATCTTCCCGCAAACTCTCCCATCGAATCCACAAACTTCCCTTGTTTATCCACCAAAGTCAAGGAGCCTAAGCCCTGTTGTTTGGCAGTACGGAAGTCATCGGCACCAAAACTTGGAGCAATATGTACAATACCTGTTCCATCTTCTGTGGTAACAAAATCGCCCAACACCACCTTAAAGGCATCGCCATCCGTAGGCTGCACATACGGCAACAATTGTTCGTAGCGCAAGCCGGCTAAGTCTTTGCCTTTATAATGATTGATGATTCGAAACGGGATGTTTTTATCTCCCACTTTATAATCGTCCATGTTCAGTTCCGCATTCTTTTCAGGAAAATAATTATCTTTTAAATCATTGGCAAGAACCACTGTGATGGGCAAGCCCGTGTATTGATTAAAAGTTTCTACCACCACATACTCTATGCCCGAACCTACGGCAAGAGCCGTATTGGAAGGGAGTGTCCACGGGGTGGTGGTCCAAGCTAAAATAAACACATCACCATGTCCGTTTTTAAACAAATCGGGCACCAAAGCATGGTCGTTTCTCACCACTTTAAACTGAGCCACCACGGTGCTATCTTTTACCATTTTATAGCATCCCGGAAGATTCAACTCATGGGAGCTTAAACCTGTGCCTGCAGCAGGAGAATACGGTTGAATGGAATAGCCTTTGTATAAAAATCCTTTGTCATAGAGCTTGCTCAATAAGTTCCAAACGGTCTCGATATAGGTATTGTCGAACGTGATGTAGGGATGTTCCAAATCAACCCAATACCCCATCTTTTCGGTCAAGTCGTCCCATTGGTCTTTATATTTCATCACCTCTTTGCGACATTGTTTGTTGTAATCTTCCACGCTGATGGTTTTGCCAATATCTTCTTTGGTGATACCCAAAGTTTTCTCCACAGCAATTTCTATCGGAAGCCCATGCGTGTCCCAACCTGCTTTGCGTTCAACGAAATGTCCTTTTTGAGTTTTATAACGGCAAAACAAATCTTTGATCGCGCGCGCCATAACATGATGAATACCCGGCTGACCATTGGCAGAAGGCGGTCCTTCATAAAACACAAAGGAAGGCTGACCGCTGCGATTGACGATACTTTTGTTGAAAATATCGTGTTCGCGCCAATAGTTTTGTATATCTTCAGCCGCTTTAGTAAGGTCGAGTTGTTTGTATTCCGTATATTTCTTTGCCATAATGCCCGTGTTGTGATATTGAAAAAAAGTGCAAAGGTAAAGAATTCAGAGCATATAACAAGGTATAATACCTTTGGAAGTTTAAAGGGGTTGTTTCTTCTTACTCATAATGAGGAAGAAAGATTTATGAAAAAGTGTAAGGAAGAATTTGATGTAGGTGATTATTTATGCTGTTCAACATCTTTCAGCCATGCATACCACGCTTCCATTCCTTCTCCCGTTTTGACTGATACCTCAAAAAATTTCAGATGATGGTTCACACTTAAAGCATAATTCTTTGCTTTTTCGACGTCGAAGTCCACGTATGGCAGCAAATCAATTTTGTTGATGATACAAATATCGGCAGAATGAAACATGGTGGGATATTTAATCGGTTTGTCGTCGCCTTCGGTCACACTGATCACCACCACACGCTTGGATTCGCCCAAATCAAACAAAGAAGGGCACACCAAATTGCCGACATTTTCGATAACCAACACGGCATCGTTGGCAACATTGAGTTGTTTCACGGCTTTGTTCACCATTTCGGCATCCAAATGACAGCCGTTGCCCGTGTTGATTTGAATGACGGGCACTTTTAAGGCGGCAATTCTATTGGCATCATTCATGGTTTGTTGATCGCCTTCCACAACATAAAAGTTCAAATCCTGTCCAATATCTTTCAGGGTGCGTTCCAACAAACTTGTCTTGCCCGAACCCGGCGAACTCACCAAATTCAAAACAAAAATATTCTTCGCTTCGAAATAACCTCGATTGCGCTCTGCCAAAGAATTATTTTTCGTGAGAATACTCTGTTCTATCTTAATTTCTTTTCCATGCGAATGACCGTGTTCGTGCTTAGGATCATGGCTGTGATGTTTGTCGTCATGGTCATGATGGTGGGGATGTTCATGGTGGGGATGCTCATGAGTATGTTCGTGTTTTTCATCATGAGAATGTTCTTCGTTAGGTTTGTTATAGGTCACAGGGCTATCGCCTTCGCAACCGCAGGTATCACACATAAGTTTGAGTTTAAAGTTTCGCGGCAAAATTACAACAAATCATTCGATGAAGATTGATTTTATTTGCAATTCTTTTCCGCCCGTGATGTCGAAATCCATAGACGCACATTGCGGACAAGCCGTGTGCCAATCACTATTTACATATTCATTGCCGCACTGCTTACATCGAGCCATGCCTTTTATCGTCGTTATAATGATTTTTGCCCGTTCCAAAACGGTTTTTTCAATCGCTAATTCCAAAGCAAACTCCAAACTGTCAACCACTATGCCCGAGAGTTCGCCCACTTCAATCTCAATCTTGGTGATGTTGGCGCCTTTGTTTTTGACGGCAAATTCTTCTGCTATCTCGATAATGCTGGTGGCTATGGATAATTCGTGCATTTTTTTAGGCAAAAGTACGGAAAATTTTAGATGTATGATTTTTGAATTTAGATTTTCTTTACCACAGAGACACAGAGAGCACTAAGCTACACTAAGAAGAAAGACGATTTTAGAGTTATGATTTTAGAATTTGGATTTATTACAATGACTTAATGACCAATAGAAAATAGTCGTGATGCGGCTTGGAGCCCTACTACGACTTAAAAACGAAAAAAAACTGAGGGACACAATAGAACTCCCGACTTTCAGTACGGGACAGGACAATAGTTTTAGTCGGGGGGCGACTTGGTGTCGCACTCCGACTTGAAAGCATAGGCAGAGCCTATAAGAATATCTACGACTTAGGCACAGCCTAAGCCGAACAGAGCCTAAAAGGATAGAGGCAACAGAGGTGGAACCTCTGCCGAACGGGGAAAACAATTTTACTACAAATGCATGATATAGTTCTTTTGGATGATACGAATATAATGTATTTGAATAAAAATTGTATTTATTGTTAAAATGAAGTTAGCATGTGAATTGTTAAAAAATCGAAGTGCAGAACAAAAATATCGAAGTGCAGAGCAAAAATATCAAGGTGCAGAACAAAAATATCAAGGTGCAGAAAAAAAATATCGAGGTGCAGAATAAAAATATCGAGGTGCAGGATAAAAATATCGAGGTGCAGGACAAGAATATCGTGGTGAATTGTTAAATTGTTGAGGTGCAGGACAAGAATGACAAAGTGAATTGTTAAATTGTTGAGGTGCAGGACAGGAATGACAAGGTGAATTGTTAAATTACTGAGGTGCAGAACAAAAATATAGAGGTGCAAGACAAGAATATTGAGGTGAATTGTTAAAAAGTCGTGGTGAATTGTTAAAATGTTGAGGTGTATGATAATTTTTTCATCGTTACTGATTGATTGATCGGGATGAATATTAAATTAATCGGGGTGAAGAGTTTATGTTTTATAGTGCATACGAAATGATAAAAGATGCTTTGAAGGCGGTAAAAACTGCCACCAAAAGCATCATGACAATGGTTCAAACCGAAATGGACAAAGATCCTGTTTCTGCAACGCAAATTTGTACAGATGCCGGTTTTGACTATTATGTCGCAAAAGGTGGAAAAGCTAGGAAAACCGGAGCATTCAAATCAACCGAGCCCGGTGTGTTAGTTGTCCAAATCACAGGAGGCGGTCAACAACAATTCCAAATCAGTCCGGATGAAGGGGCATCATTTAAAGACCTCGATCCGGTAACTTGCGCCAGTACAATGGTGAGAGGACTGATTTCAAAAAAAGTATATTGGTTTCGTGCTCGCAGAGTAATGACCAAAGGACGTTATGGAGAATGGACACCTTGGTTTTCTGAAGAAGCTCCTTGATAGCAAACCTTATTTTTGAGGTGTGCTATAATTACAACAAGATTTCTACAATAATTTACACTTAACCTTTTAAAATATAGAAACGCTATTTATCAACTAAATAGCGTTTCTATATTTTTTAATTCCTGCTAGAAAAACATGAAATGCTTGCAAAAAAAAAGCTTCACAGACAACTTAGGAATTAAATGTTATCATTTAGCAATTAAATGAGGTCAGAAAATAAAGAAGTAGCTGCAAAAAAAAATTAAATGA
>CAIOJS010000481.1 GCA_903858655.1 uncultured bacterium
AATAAAATATGAAATCAAATAAGGGTAAATCAATAGTTATGTGTATAATAGTTGCACGGTAATCAATGGAACAAAATCCAACATATTATATTGACCTAATTATTAGGTATTTTTCAGGAGAAACTTCTTCTGATGAGCTGCTAATTTTGCGTGATTGGCTTGCTCAGGATAAGGCAAATCAACAAATGTTTGACGAATACAATAGGACGTGGCAGCATTTGGAGAAGAAAAAAATAGAAGATACAATTCATATTGATGATGAATGGCAGAAGTTTCAAAGTCGGATAGCTTCAGAATCGGATGCTGATCCCAAGATAATTAAACTACACCCGGATTTGAAGCCTACCAGAAAATCGTATCTTTCGCTCATGAAGTATGCTGCTGTTTTTGTTGTTGTGGCATTGTCTTCCATATTTTTGTTTCGATATATGTATCGTCCGCAAGAAAAAGTCATCACTGCTTCTAATCAAACTGTGCAAACTATGTTGGCTGATAGTTCTGATATTACCCTTGGGATTGGTTCGACAATAACGTATCCTGAGAAGTTTAAAATTGACAAACGCCGAGTTAAGCTTTCAGGCGAAGCGTATTTCAATGTGAAGCATATCGAAACGCAACCTTTTGTCGTCAGTGCGGGCGATGTTCGTGTGGAGGTGTTAGGGACTTCTTTTTATGTGAACACCAACGCTGTGAACAATAATGTCGAAGTGGTGCTAACGTCCGGCAAGGTGGCGGTGTATTATAAAGACAATCCGAACGAACGTACCGTGTTGAATCCGGGCGAAAAAGCCTTGGCTTCTTTGGTTTCCAAAAAGATTATTAAGACCAAGAACGATGATGAAAACTATATGGCTTGGAAGACCAAAAAGATTGTCTTTACTGATGATCCGCTCAACATCGTGGTGCCCATCTTGAACAAAGTATATCGCTCGGATATCAAATTGACAACAAATTCCATTGCTGATTGCAGAATTACTGCTACTTTTGATGCCCAATCGCTCGACGCTGTCCTGAATGTTCTTAAAGAAACATTGGATTTGAACGTCTCGCGAAAAGGAAATACTATTGAAATATCAGGTAACGCTTGTAAGTAAATTCTTCTGAACAATTTGATACACATTAAACAAACATATCGTTTACTGCTTTTTGTGCTGTGCTTAGTAGCAACTTCTTTGGCTGCCGCACAGAATCTCGATCAGAAAATCAGCATCAAAGCGAAAAACAAACCGCTTGGTGAGGTCATCCATCAAATTGGTCAGTTAGCGCAAATCAATTTTTCGTATAGTTCGCAGGTGATTCCTGTGGAGAAAAAGGTCAGTATTAAAGCTTCGCGCAAAGCAGTGCGAGCCATTCTCGACGAACTGTTTAAGAACACCGGTATTGAGTATATGCTTGTGGAAAATCAAGTGATATTGAAGTTGGTTAAGAAACCCGTTGTTGAGGATAATGTCAAACCTGTGAAGCCCGAGCAACAAAAGTTTACCCTGAGCGGATATCTGAAAGACCAAGCCACAGGTGAAGTGCTGATTGGCGCCTATGTCTATGCCAAAGGGACGAACATGGGCACCACTGCGAATGAATACGGGTATTATTCGTTAACCATGCCTGCAGGTAATTACAGTCTGATTTTCTCTTTTATCGGCTACAAAAGCATTAATGAAGAGATAGCGTTGAAGGAAAACATAAAACTTTCCAAAGAGTTGGAGTATGCCAAAACCGAAATCAAAGCGGTGGAGATTTCGGCAAACGCCAATGAAACTCCGCTGTCGGTTACGCCCATGAGTGCCCTGAAACTCTCTCCGAAGGAATTGGCGCAGTTGCCCGGTTTTGTCGGCGATATTGATATAATTAAGTCCTTGCAATCTGTGCCGGGCATTAAGACCTATGGGGATGGTTCGGCTTTGTTTTATGTGCGCGGCGGCAACAGCGACCAAAATCTTATCCTCGTAGATGATGCGCCCATCTACAATCCTTCGCATTTGTTTGGCTTTTTTTCTGCTTTGGCGCCCGATGCCATCAACGATGCGGAAGTGTATAAAGGCGATTTTCCTGCTAAGTATGGCGGCAGGCTCTCCTCGGTGATTGACATCAAGATTAAGGAAGGCAATATGAAGAAGTTTGGTTTCGGCGGCAGCGTGGGTCCTTACACTTCCTACCTTTCGTTAGAAGCGCCTATCAAGAAAGACCGTTGCTCCTTCTTTGTGTCGGGCAGAACTTCCACGCTGTTTTGGCTCAAGTATCTTCAAGATAAAAATAGAGTCGTGAAGTTGAATTTCTTCGATGTGAATGCAAAGATAAACTTCAAACTGAATGATAACAACCGCTTTTACCTTTCGTTCTACGCCGGTCAGGATAACTACACCCGACTGCCCCAAACCTCCGTCAGCACTTTCGGACTTTCGTGGAACAATCTCTTAGGGAGTTTTCGTTGGAATCATATCTTCAACGCGCGTCTATTTTCCAACACTACCATATATTATAGTCAGTACAACTATTTTCTATATCTCTCCAAAGAAGAAAAAAACTATTGGAAGTCGGCGATTGCGGAACTTGCCCTGAAGTCTGATTTTTCTTTCTTTCTGAATACCAACAACACCATTCGTGCAGGTTTGCAGGTGAGTGCGCATAGTTCCAACCCCGGCAATGTGAGTTTCACCAATGTGGACATGCAGGCTAATGCCCCTAAGATTCCGCGCTACACTTCCATGGAATACGTTTTGTATGCCGGCAACGAGCAGCAGATAGGCGAAAAGCTTACCTTATACTATGGGCTACGTTTGCCCCTTTGGCAGGATATGGGTCCTACCACGGTCTATGCCTTCAATCCCATGTATCAAGTGTTCGATACCACTCAGTTTGCTAAAAACAAAGTGTATGGAAGCTATTTCAGTCCTGAGCCCCGCTTCAATCTCAGTTATAACTTCACCAAAAAGACTTCAGCAAAAATCAGCTATTCGCGCACGAGTCAATTTATTCAGATATTGACCAATTCCGTCAGTCCGTTCACGTCTTTGGAGGTATGGGTGCCCTGCGGACCCAATATCAAACCGCAAAAGACCGATCAGGTGTCCGTGGGTTTCTTCCAAAAGCTGTTTAAGAAACGGGTGCAACTGTCCTTGGAAGGTTTCTACAAGCATTTTTACAATACGATAGACTATCAAGACCATGCCAACATGCTTTTCAATCCGCTGATAGAGGGCGAGCTGCGCTTTGGCAAGGGATGGTCCTACGGGGCAGAGTTTATGTTGCGTAAGCCCGAAGGAAGGCTCACGGGGTGGATAGGCTACATCTATTCGCGCTCGTTCAAGCAGATAGTGGGGGTGAACAACGACGCTAAGTTTCCGGCAAGTTATGACAGTCCTCACAATATCTATATCAATGTTGCCTACAACACCCGCGGGCGATGGTCCTTCACGGCGAATTGGATGTTTATGAGCGGTAATACCATCACCACGCCCATCAGTTTCTATTATTATAATGGTGTTTCGGTGCCGGTCTATGGTTCGAAAAACAACGACCGCCTTCCGGCTTACCATCGTCTCGACCTGTCGGTGTCTTTGCGCTTGAGCAAACCCGAACGGAAGTATCAGCATAGTTTGATGCTCACGCTCTATAACGCTTATGCCCGCCGGAATCCTTTTTCGGAGAATTATAACAAGATGGACGACCAAGGCAACATCGTGGTGCCTGCCGATAATTCCAAAGGTTATGATTTGATTCCGACTTCCGTCTCCGTGGCGGGAATTATTCCTTCCTTGAACTATAAATTCAAATTTTAGATGAAGAAAACCTATCTACTGCTGCTGCTGTTGTTTGCCCTGTCGTCATGCGAGAAGCAAAGCGACCATGCCATCAAGAGCGAAAACCTGGATTTGATTGTGGTGGACGGCATCCTCACCGATGAGCATATTCCGCAAAGCATTCGGTTGACGCGCACCGTGAGTGAGTTGAACGCCCCGCCCCAAGCGGTTTCGCAAGCAACGGTTATTCTAAGCGAACCCAATTCTACGACCTTCTTGCACGAACAACCGACTAACCCGGGCGTCTATCAAATTCAAGGTCCCTTTGTGGTGCATCCCGATGTGGAATATTCTTTGTTGATTACGGCGAATGGGAAAACCTATTCGGCTAAGACGTTTATGGTGCCGCCCGGTCCGTTGAAGATGTTGCGCTTTGTGAAAAACAATGACGAGCGTTTGTATCACATACAGTGGATAGTGAATCCCTACGACGGCATCAATCCTGCCATGTTCGAGATTTCGTTAGATTGGTCGCAGGTGGCGGGCTATACTACTTTGCCTGCGGAACAATGCCAAGCCAAAATGTATTACTACACCCTGCCTACGATAGACGTGAGTCAGATTTTTGCGCCCGAATTGGAGCAGATTCGATTCCCCTTGGGCACCAAGATAGTGGAAAAGCGCTATTCGCTCAACCCCGAATACACCGAGTTTGTGCGTGCCTTGCTCTTAGAAACCACTTGGAAAGGCGGGCTGTTTGATTCGGCGCCCGCGAATGTGCCTACGAACTTAAGTCAAGGGGCGGTGGGGTTTTTCTCTGCTTGTTCGGTGGTGAGGGATTCGTTGATAGTTCAGTAGTGGGGAGTTCAGAGTTCAGAGTTCCGAGTTTTTAGTTACAAGTTTCAAGTTTCAGGTTGCAAAAAAACAAAATTCTGTTCCTTGTTAAAATTTTATGGAGAGCTGTAGATGACCATCCAAACCCAATTCAATTATTCTTTTTAGGGTGGACAAACGAACTTCTTTCACATTGTTTTCAATTTTGGAGATATACGATTTTGTTGACCCTATTTTTTGAGCCAACTCTTCTTGTGTTAATCCTTTTTCAAGTCTTGCTTCATGAATTAATGCGCCAATTCTAAAATCTTCGTAACCCTTTTCGAGTTGGTCACGTTTCTCAGTGCCAACTTTACCATAATTGAGTTCCTTGAAATCTTCAAGACTTAATATTTTATCTTTTTTTCTCCTCATGACGCAAAGGTATAAAATATGTCCAATTGGGCAACTTTTTTTTTGTTATTACAATGGATGCATGATTTTGGATTAGTAATGCGTGCCGTTGCATGCGGCAATGATGTTTTTCACACATACGGATTACGCAAGCTAAATCCGCGCGAGCGGGTTTTTAAAACACAAGGATTACAAATCCTTGCGAGTGGAGTTGATATAAAAGGTACACCATCAAAAGTACCGTTACCAAAATACTTGTATGAACTCGGTATAAAGCTGAAAATTTTTATCTACAGTTATCATAATGGCATTTTCTTCAAAAGCAGTCGCAATGAGTAATCTGTCAAACGGATCGCGATGCTGCTCATGGAGCGGAATTTTGTGATAATGAAAAATATGTTGATTTTGAATATTTAGAAATAAAAAACCGTCTCTTACTGCCTGATGATAAACTTCATCCACATCGGTTCTGAAATCCGGTAATTTTCCAATCGTTAGCTTGATTGCAATTTCATACAAACTCAGTTGACTGAATAGTATAACATTTTCGGGATTTTGGATTTCCCGCATCACCCGCTTTGGTATTTTTGGATTATTTTCCTGAAACCAAAGCAGGCAGTGCGTGTCAATAAGATATTTTTTTCCTGCCATCACATATAATCTTTTAGGTCGTTCAGTGGCTCGTTAAAATCATCAGGAATAGCCACTCTGCCAATCAATGAACCGGGTATTCTTTTTTTGTTACCATTTGAAAATGGTTCATCAGTGAGAAACGTAATAATCACCTCTGTTTTTGTTTGTACCGGGGGCTCTTCTTTCAGAATGATTTGCCCGTGGTCATAAGTTCCTTTTATTGTTGTGAGCATAGTATGTAAATTAATATTTGCAAAGATAGTTGTTTGACACGAATTACACGAATTTACACGAATTATTTTTATTATTTCAAGGGGCGGTGGGGTTTTTCTCTGCCTGTTCGGTGGTGAGGGATTCGTTGATCGTTCAATAGTTCTTAGTTCAGAGCTCATAGTTCAGAGTTCGGGATTCCGAGTTTAGAGATTTGATTATACAAATAACGAATTCTCGAATTACAAATTACGAATAGGGGCGAGGGCTGCATGTTTTTGATTGCCGAAATATAGTTGAACAGATTCGTTATTATTATTTCTAAAAAAAAACACTTCCAAACTTTGGTCGTTTAGAAGTGTCTTTCAATTATCTATAAAAATAGTTTCGTGATTATCCTTTTCGGCTTAGGTGTCAGGTGGGGGAGGATTTTCGCTTGGAGTCATCGAAATGTCAAATGTGATATCCTCTCCTGCAACAACATTAAAAGCTGCTTGATAATTATTAAATCCTGATTTCGTACAAGTAATTGATACGGTAGATGTAGGAATATGTGTGCCTGTCCAAACGCCACTTGAGTTGCTCACTATTGGACCATCAACGCCTTCCAAAACCACTTCGGCACCAACAATAATTTGGTCAGAAACCGTATTTTTAACCAAGCCGTGTGCGTCGCCAAATTCTTCCTCTACAGGTTGCTGACCATCTTTTGTATTATATATAATGTAATCATTATAATACGCTTCTGATTTATTCACCCAATAGTTCTTGCCATATTCAAACACTTCAATGATTTTGCTATAGAGATTATTCGCCAATATAATACGATCTTCCGTAGCTTTGTCGCGAACGGCAACAGCATCATCTTTTTTGTCAACTTCGTCGTCGAACTTGGCAACCAACAAAGCATAATCGTCCAACATATCTTGCGTCAAGCCTTTTTCTGCTAACTTAGCAAAGTATAAGGTTGCTGTGCGCCCAACTCTACGTCCGCAACGAACGAGTTGATCAAAATCCATCTCGTCTAAACCAATAGTGCCAAACTGACGATAGGTGGCAGAATTTTCACCAAAAGCTTTTTTCGCGCGCACCATTATGGAACGCGTTTCCACCTTAAATTGATCACAGGTGGCATCTCGATTTTCGGTAGCAATGCTCACAAAACCCAAGAGTTCTTCATCGGTAGGCGTGTTTTTAAAATCATCTGTCATGGTTGTGATTTCATCAATCATGTCTTCATCCACCCCATACGTAAGCAGAATTGTAGCATCGCGAGTGATTAATGATAAACATTTGTCGGCAAGATGTTCTAAATAGGAAAACGCAAACTTAAAAATGGTAACTAATACAGTCCTTCTCATAACTAATAATTTTTAATGGATTCAACAATAAAATTTGACATTGCGAAATTACAAAAAATAATAATATCCTATACCTATACATTAAAATAAAGTTACGAACAAGTAATTAACAATCCTGAATCAGTATGTTTTTATCCTATGGGCAGTCAAAAAAACAGCTTTAACTACTCATAATTACTATAGATAGAAATTTGAATAGCACTCAATTATTTTTATATATTTTGATTTGAATATATATTTTTGAAGATTTTCATCAAAATGATTATCATGGTAATGATAAATAAAACATTCATTTTTCGAGAAAATTACTTACGTGAAAAAATAGAAATACTCCGCACCAAAATGCGAATAATCTGTTCCAAAATATGAACAATGTGTTCTAAATTGAGAACACACCGCGCCTAATTTAGGAAGCACCGCACCTAATTAAGAATACTCTGCACCAAAATAAGTTTAAACCGCACCTAATCAAATAAAGATGGCACTAAATATAGGACACACGGCACTAAAAAAAGGACAATCCGCACCTAAAAAAGAACAATCCGCACCTAAATGCGTACGCTCCGCACGTGAACACATTTTGCAAAATATAGTGCAGAGCATATTAATACATTAGCCCACTGACAAAATGACAGTAATGATAAAATAAAATTAAGAATAAATTAAATGTAATATAAAGTACATGAAATGAAATAGAATATATACTGACATAATGGCAGTACAAGCACTTCTGAAATAGATGCAGATTGACAATTTATAGAAGAAAACCTATTAAAATATAGAGCTACCACATATAAATTAGGTGCGGAACAGGCATAACGGGCTTTTCAGCAGTTTTGATATATTTAGGAAGGAAAAAACGATGTAGCGGAATGAAGATAAATAGATGATATCAGGGCTAAAGCCTTATTTAATATAATCACTGAGTCTCCGCCATAAATAGCGGAGTTATTATTCAGGTCTAAAACCCATACTGAGTATCGAGATTTGAAATCACCGTCTTGAAAGACGGAGTTATTTGGATTAACTCCGCCTTTTAAGGCGGAGCAAGGATAAACTGACGAGAGGGGCTTTAGCCCTGAATAAAGAAAAAAAAAGGCTGTCAGAGCTAAAGCCCATGCTGAATCGCGAATTTGATAAGCTCCACCTTGAAAGACGGAGTTATTAGGATTAACTCCGCCTTTTAAGGCGGAGCAAGGATAAACTGACAAGAGGGGCTTTAGCCCTGAATAAAGAAAAAAAAAGGCTGTCAGAGCTAAAGCCCATGCTGATTAGCTGATTTGGCAAGCTCCACC
>CAIOJS010000482.1 GCA_903858655.1 uncultured bacterium
AGTGCGAAGCATATACTAGGAGACTCCTTTGCCTATATTCGCAAGTGCGAAACATATACTAGGAGACTCCTTTGCCTATATTCGCAAGTGCGAAGCATATACTTGGAGACTCCTTTGCCTATATTCGCAAGTGCGAAATATATATTAGGAGACTCCTTTGCCTATATTCGCAAGTGCGTAATACATATTAGGAGATTACTTTGCCTATAAAATCAGAGCTTCTTCAAAATAGTGCCATCGGCATCTATCATGAGTTGATTGTCGGGAAAATCGCTTTTGCTTAAATCTATTATCTGTTGAAGGGCAGTCCCAGCTTCATCCATGATAGGACCGCCTTCGCCCATTTGTTTTATAGAAAAAACTTGAGCCTTCAGAAATGCGCCTTCTTTGTTCACAGAAATTTTGATGAGCGGTGCCACACCATTTTCTCCTTTCAAATTGAAACGCGCGTATGTGCAGAAGTTGCCCAAGCTGTAAGCAATAAATCTATCCTTATACAATTCCATCGCACGGGTAACATGCGGTCCATGACCCAACACCACGTCGGCACCGCAATCCACCGCCAAATGCGCAAACGCATAGACATTGCCGCGATCTTCATCATAAAATAGTTCACTTTGCTTTGTTACATGCGTAAACTTACTGCCTTCAGCTCCTGCATGCATAGCAACAATCACGATGTCGCAAAGCGAATCCAAAGCACGGATAACCCTGCGAATAGTGTCGGTGTTTAAAATATCGGGCGTCCCCACAAAAGGAGAAAAAGCACAAAATCCTATCCGCAATCCATTCTTTTCAAAGATAAGCGAAGGACATGAATTCAAACCGGCATATAGTATGCCAACACTATCCAAAGTTTTCGCAGTAGAACTGCGCCCGATGCTGCCAAAGTCACCGCTATGATTGTTCGCCAAATTCACCACATCAAAACCAGCTTCTTTTATGATCTCGGCAAAATAAGTTGGAATCCGAAAAGCATAACATTTGGTGGTGTCCTGACATTTTTTCACCGTTCCGCCTGAGTTCAGTAGGCAACCTTCCAAATTTCCAATAGTGATGTCCGCATTTTTCAAAATAGGAGCCAAGGGGGTGAAAATATCTTGTCCTTTGTTAGGTGGCAGATAATCTGCGGAAGGGAAATTGGTGCCGGGCATTATATCACCCACCCCAATGATGGTGAGCGTGTCATGCTGTTGCTGAGCAGAGGTGAACATCGCGCAGCAAACTAAAATGGTCAAAAATAAAATGGATTTGGATTTCATACCTGATAAAAAAATAGGGCTGCTTATTTGGGCAGCCCTAAAAGGAACATAAATTTATTTTTATGAAAGCGATTGCGACTGACGCGATGCTTGTTCAATAACTTTTTCATACTCGGCGGGAGTCAAATCGTTGTAGAAGAAATTTATCGGATCAATCTTTTTGCCGTTCTTTATGATTTCGTAATGGCAATGAGGGGCAACCGACACACCTGTGCTGCCAACATATCCAATCAATTGACCACGTTTCACCACGTCACCTATCTTCGCCACCATTCGGCTCATGTGCCCATAAAGGGATTCGTAACCATAGCCATGATTAATCACAATCACATTTCCATAACCACTTTCGCTCCCCTTAGGATCAATCACCACACCATCGCCGGTGGCATAAATTGGAGTGCCGGTTTTTGCCGCGAAGTCAATACCTGTGTGCATCCGCAAGGTTTTATAGATAGGATGAATCCGATACCCAAAACCGGAAACAATAACGCATTGCGTTTTCTTCACGGGCTGAATGGCAGGAATACACGACAGCATTTTCTCTTTATTACGAGCCAAACTAACAATTTCATCAAAGGACTTGGATTGTATATACACCTGATGTGAAATCATATCCAATTTCCGAGCTGTGTTTTCCATCAATGTAGTATTATCATAGCCTTGCAGTTCTTTGTAACGTTCCACACCACCATAACCCGCCTTACGAATGTCGTTCGAAATGGGTTCAGCTTCAAAAATAGTACGATAAATATTGTCGTCGCGGTTCTGTAAATTTGCTAAAATGGCAGAAACTTGATTCATGTGATCGTTCAACATGGAATATTGTAATTGAAGTTTGGCATTTTCGCGCTTCAATGCTTTTTCTTTTGGGGAATCCATAAAGCTATAAAAAACCAACATGATAACGGCGGACAAAACCATGCCCGAAGTAAAAAAAGAAATAAATTTAACTACCTTTGATTTTACAGAAATCTTCAATTCTTCGAACGAAAGAGTCTTAGTGTTGAAGTGATAACGAGCTTTTCCCATAGTCTTATTTTCAATCAATAACGAAGTAATACAAAAATTATTACTATTAAAGTTTCTAAAATGAAATGCAAAGCTAAGAAAAAAAACTAAATTTGCATCAATTTTATTTTACATAAATAAATAGTGACAAGAGAAATCACAGTAACCAACGATAAAAAAACCGATAATAGCAGTTAAAAAATACGAATCATACATACCAATAATAGCAGTCAAAAACCATGAATTCAATCGCAATTAGAAAAACTTTCCTTGATTTTTTCGAATCAAAACAACATAAAATCGTTCCTTCTGCGCCTATGGTCATTAAGAACGACCCAACATTGATGTTTACCAATGCCGGCATGAACCAATTTAAAGATATATTTCTGGGGAATTCGCCTGCCAAACATACGCGCATTGCTGATACCCAAAAATGTTTGCGCGTTTCAGGTAAGCACAACGATTTAGAAGAAGTCGGTCACGACACTTACCATCACACCATGTTTGAGATGCTTGGCAATTGGTCTTTTGGCGATTATTTCAAGAAAGAAGCCATCGAATGGGCTTGGGAGCTACTGACGGAAGTGTATAAAATCAATCCCGAATGTTTATATGTAACAGTCTTTGCAGGCGATGCCACCGATGGCATGTCGAAAGACAATGAGGCTTATGACTTTTGGAAAAAGATAATTCCCGAAGAAAGAATCTTATTAGGTTCAAAGAAAGATAACTTTTGGGAGATGGGCGACACAGGTCCCTGTGGTCCTTGTTCGGAAATTCATGTTGACATCAGACCCGACGAAGAGAAAAAACTGATTTCGGGTGCTTCCCTCGTTAACCAAAGCAACCCTTTGGTGATTGAAATCTGGAATTTGGTATTCATTGAATTCAATCGCAAATCGGAAGGCAGTTTGGAGCCTCTACCGGCAAAGCATATAGATACGGGCATGGGCTTCGAGCGTCTTTGTATGGTGATGCAACAGGTAAAATCCAACTACGACACGGATGTGTTTCAACCCTTATTGCAAACTTTAGCCGTTATGGCAGGTTGTCGTTATGGTGAAAATGAAAAGAAAGATATCGCCATGCGTGTCATCGCCGACCATTTGCGGGCTATTGCCTTCGCCATCGCCGACGGGCAGCTTCCTTCAAATAATAAAGCAGGGTATGTCATCCGTCGTATATTGCGCAGAGCTGTTCGTTATGGTTACACGTTCTTGGGGTTCAAAACAGCTTGTATTGGCAGTTTGGCGGCTTTGTTGGCAAAACAAATGGGACATACCTTTTCTGAACTTGTTTCCCAACAAGATTTGATTATAAAAGTTATCACGGAAGAGGAAAATGCATTTCTGCGTACCTTAGAAGTTGGCATAAATAAATTTGAGAAATATATTGCTGCGGGCTCTTCAACTAAAATAATTGATGGGAAGTTTGCTTTTGAGTTGTTCGACACCTATGGCTTTCCTATTGATTTGACGCAACTGATGGCGAAAGAAAAGGGCTGGGATGTTGACATGCCCGAATTCACCAAATGTATGGAAGAACAGAAAACCCGTTCTCGCCAAGCAGCAGTTGTGGATAAAGAGGATTGGGTAGTTATCCAAAACACCAACAAAGAAACTGAATTTGTTGGCTACACCGAGACTACCTGCGATGTCTCCATTATAAAATATCGAAAAGTAAAGATTAAAGATAAAGAGCAATTTCAAATTGTGTTGGATAAAACACCTTTCTATGCAGAATCGGGTGGACAAACGGGCGACAAAGGATTCCTTGAATTTGGTGACGAACAGATTTTGGTTGTGGATACCAAGAAAGAAAACAACTTAATCATCCATCTGACTAATGCTATCCCTAAAAACCTGACTACAGTTGGCACAGCAAACATAGATACTAAGAAACGCAAAATGATTCAGAATAATCACACCGCCACACATCTTCTGCATACTGCATTAAAACAAATTGTGGGCAGTCATGTCGAGCAAAAAGGTTCCTATGTGAACGACGAACGTCTTCGATTCGACTTTTCGCATTTCACTGGCGTTACTTCTGATGAACTCAAAAAGATAGAGAAACTTATTTTCGATAAAATTTCTGAAAACCTATCGGTCGGCACAGAAATAGATTCCATGGAGAATGCCCAAAAGAAAGGTGCCATAGCGTTATTTGGAGAAAAGTATGGCGATCATGTTCGTGTGGTAACCATAGGCGACAACTATTCTCAGGAATTATGTGGTGGCACCCATGTAAAATCCACAGCGCAGATTGGATTGTTTCTCATCGTAGAAGAGACTGCCGTTGCTGCGGGTGTTCGACGTATCGAAGCTATTACAGGCGAAACGGCATTTAATTATATTCTTCAACACTATGTGGAACCTTTGGAGCAAATCAAAGCCATATTAAAGAAATCCTATACAGAATTGCCCGATGTTGTTCAAAGTTTGATGGATCAAAATGCCATGATTAAAAAACAAGTTGAAGAGTTTCAAAAGGAAAAAGCTGTTGGCTACAAAGATGTTTTGAAAGCAAAAATCACCAATATAAACGGCATTAGCTTTATTGCTGAAAGAGTTGACCTTGATGCCAACGGCATAAAGGACTTAGCTTATGCCTTGAAGCATGAAACCGAAAACATGTTTTTAGTGCTTGGCGCCGAGAGCGAAGGCAAAGCTTTGCTCACCGTGATGTTTTCCGATTCATTGGTCGATGCTAAAAAACTAAATGCTTCAGTTATTATCCGTGAACTTTCAAAAGAGATTCAAGGTGGTGGTGGAGGACAGAACTTTTATGCTACTGCTGGAGGAAAAAATCCTGTAGGATTGGATAATGCATTTCTTAAAGCAAAAGAATTTGTTGCTACGCTGAAATAAAAACAATATTTAGAGGTAATTTTAGTTATTAATATTTCATAACTTCTTTACATGCAAAAAAAGGTATTCAGTTTTTTAATCAGCATCTTGCTTCTTCATATTGCCATGGCTCAAGACATCGGCATTGGTGAATGGCGTGAGCATCTACCCTATAAGAAATGTATTGCTGTTGACTTAGCAGGTCCGAGGATTTATTGTGCTACGCCTTATAGTATTTTTTATTACGATACGGATGATAACTCTGTAAACAAGCAATCAAAAGTAAGCGGACTTTCAGATGTTAATATCAATACAATCCGCTACAGTCAGCAGTTTGGCTCCTTGGTTATTGCTTACACCAATGCGAACATTGACATCGTGTTAGATAATGCCGTTATCAATATTTCGGATATTAAACGCAAACCCATTTATGGAAACAAGACCATCAACAATATTACTTTTTATGGCAATTATGCCTATCTTTCATGCGGGTTTGGTATTGTGGTTATTGATATGGTAAAAAAAGAAATTAAAGATACTTATTATATTGGTCCCAATGGCGATGCCATAAATGTATTAGATTTTACATGCGCAGGAAACACCTTTTATGCAGCTACAGAGAAAGGAATCTATGAAGCCAATAATACCAATGCAAACCTAGCTAATTATGCTAACTGGACAAAGGATGTTGCGATTCCTCATCCCGATGCTACTTATAACTCCATTATTGCTTTTCAAAATAATGTCTTCACAAATCTATCTGTCTCAAACTATAATCAAGACACACTATATAGGTTCGATGGAACAAGCTGGGGAATTTTTGATTCCACTCGAAATGATGATATTTCGAACATGCGAATTTCCAATAATTATTTATTGATATGTTATAATAACAGCATAGTTTCCTATAATTCCTCTTTGGCGGTGAAAGATGTGGTGTGGAATTACAGTCCTGGTAACCCCGAGCCCAATTGTGCTATGATGGATGCTACAGAAAATTATTGGGTTGCGGATAGATCTGCTGGCTTGGTGCGTTATAAAGATTGGTCTTGCGAGAAGATCGCTCCTGACGGACCTGTCACTTCTGAAGTGTTTTCAATGGCAATAGCCGGTTCCGATTTGTATGTTGCTCCCGGTGGAGTAACTTCTGCATGGGGCAACACTTGGAACACCATCGGCGTTTATTCTTTTATCGGCAACCAATGGTACAACTTGAAAGAAACAAACCCTGCCTTCGACAGTTTGCGCGATATGTTGTATTGCGCTATTGACCCTTCTGATTACACACACGTTTATGCCGCTTCTTATCTCCGTGGATTAGTTGAATTGCGTAGTGGAACAATAACCAATGTATTTGATCACAACAACTCTGCCTTAGAGGAGCCATCTATTATTTATCATTGGCTTGGAATTGGCGGTTTAGCGTTCGATGGCGATAACAATTTGTGGGTAGTGAACGAGGCATGTAGTTCCTTGCTGAAAGTGTTAAAACCAAACGGAACTTGGGAGTCTTTTTCCATGGCACCTTATTTGAACCAAGCTAGAGCTGGGAAAATAATCGTGGATAAGAATGGGCAAAAGTGGGTTTTACTCACAAATGTTGGAGGCTTGCTCGTGTTTTCTGAAAATGGAACCATGTCTGATCATTCAGATGATATTATTCGAGTATTGAGCACCACAATTGGGAATGGTGCGTTGCCCAGCAGTGCCGTACTCAGTATAGCCGAAGATTTGGATGGAAAAATATGGGTTGGCACCGACAAAGGTGTCGCCGTGTTTTATAATCCTGAGAACGTTACACAAGGAGGTAATTATGATTCACAAGTTATCACTATCCTTCAAGACAGTACTGCTCAACATTTGCTCGAGTTTGAATCTGTCACAGCGATTGCCGTGGATGGGTCGAATAAAAAATGGTTCGGAACAGAAAAGGCAGGTGTTTTTTTGATGAGTGACGACGGACAAAAGGAGTTGCTTCATTTTACGGCTGAAAATAGCCCTTTATTATCCAACACCATCACCGATATCGCCATTGATGGTCGAACAGGCGAAGTGTTTTTCGGCACAGACAATGGTATCATTTCTTATAAAAATTATGCCACCACAGGCGGCGAAACCATTAGCAATGTGTATGCGTATCCCAATCCTGTGCGTGAAGGTTTCACGGGGACTATCGGCATTAAAGGTTTGGTGAGAGATGCCAATGTGAAGATTACCGATGTGTCGGGAACTTTGATTTATGAAACGAAATCAGAAGGCGGACAAGCTGTGTGGAATGGGAAGAACTTTAGCGGACAAAAAGCTCAAACAGGCGTCTATTTTGTATTTTGCAGCAGCGAAGATGGCAAGGATAAACTCGTAACAAAAATCATGGTGATAAATTGATGCTGCCATGCTGTGCAAAACCCGCGCAATAGTCCTGAAAACGGTAAAATTCTCCGAAACCAGTCTTGTAGTTAAATTATACACCGAGCAATTCGGGTTGAAATCCTTTTTAGTGCGTGGCGTTCGCAAGAAACACGCTCGCAACAGCCCCAATCTTTTCCAACCCTTAAGTCTTATCGAAGTGGTGTTTATTCATAAACCCGGCGATGGACTTATCATCCCCAAAGAAATCAATTCGTGGCATCATTTCCAAACAATTCCTTTCGATGTAATCAAAAGTTCCATAGTGCTTTTTTTGAATGAACTCATTTATCGTTCCATCCGCGAGGAAGAGGCGAATCCCGACTTCTTCACATTCTTAGCTCATAGCGTGGTTTATATTGATGCGTCAAATGAGCAAGTGTTCAATGCGCACATCGTCTTTACGCTTCATTTGACGCATTATCTGGGCTTCTTCCCGTTAGGAAATTTCAGTCCCGAAAAGCCTTACTTCTTGCTGCGCGAAGGTGTTTTCAGTAAGTTTATCTCTGAGGATGATTTCTATGTGAATCAACAGGAATCCGAGTTGCTCGATGTGCTCATCCGAACCAATATGGAAGATTCGCACACGCTGGAACTATCCTCTGCGAAGCGCAAACGCATCTTGGAAATCATCATTCTCTATTATCAACTCCATTTAATCGGCTTCGGTGAAATAAAATCTTTGGAAGTGCTCTCACAATTGTTTCACGCATAAGCATCTTTTTTGTAATTTTGAAAACCTTTTAATACACATCTCATGGAAACATATCAATTCTATCATGCGGGAGATTTCACAAGCTCCCAACGCAGCATCACCATCAAGAATTCCTATACGAATCTTGACTTTGCTGAGGTTTTTTTGGCTTCAGAGGTGCATCTGGAGTTGGCAATTGAAGCCGCTTTGCGTGTGGAACGCAGCATGGCGCACCTCCCATCTTTTCAACGATATGAGATATTGATGCACATTGCCCAACTGCTCAAAACGGAGCGCGAACCTCTTGCCAAGGTGTTGAGTCTTGAAGCCTGCAAACCCATGAGGCTTGCCTTGGGCGAGGTGGATAGGGCGATACAGACTTTCATTGTGGCAGCCGAAGAAGCCAAACGTTTGCCTATGGAATATCTCAGTGTGGATTGGACTCCGGCAGGCGCAGGCAAGGAAGCTCTTGTGAAATATTTCCCCATTGGTTTGGTGGCGGGCATTTCGCCTTTCAATTTCCCTTTGAATTTAGCGGTACATAAAATTGCTCCCGCCATAGCGGCAGGATGCCCCATCATTCTGAAACCTTCTACCTCCACGCCGCTCTCCACCTTAGCCTTGGCGCGCATCATTGACCAAACATCGCTGCCAAAGGGCGCTGTTTCCATCTTACCAATGGATAGAGTCACCGGCAATCTTTTGGTGACTGACCAACGTTTCAAACTGCTTACTTTTACGGGTTCGCCCGAAGTAGGGTGGGGGATGAAATCTGCCGCAGGCAAGAAAAAAGTGGTGCTGGAGTTGGGAGGAAATGCCGGTGTGATTATCACGCCTTCGGCAAACCAAGAGAAAGCCATCGAAAAGTGTGTAGCCGGTGCCTTTGCTTATGCGGGGCAGGTGTGCATCCACACCCAACGCATCTATGTACATGAAAGTATCTTTCAGAATTTCGCAGCACGATTTGTTGCTCGCACCCACCTGTTGAAACAAGGAGCTGCCGATGCGCTCGATACCGATATTTCTGCCATGATTGATGAAAACAACGCCCGCCGCGTGGAATCTTGGGTGCAGGAAGCCGTGGCTCAGGGCGCGAAACTGCTTTGCGGAGGCTCACGCACGGATGCCTTTTTTCAACCTACCGTTATGACCGCCACGCATCACAGCATGAAAGTAAACTCCTGCGAGATATTCGGTCCGGTGGTCGTCATTGAGCCTTATGCGGACTTCGCGCAGGCTGTGGAAGAACTTAACAACAGCCAATTTGGTTTGCAGGCAGGCGTGTTCACCGACAGCATCTCCGAAATGGATTATGCCTTCAACGAGCTCGAAGTGGGTGGCGTGATGATCAACGACGTGCCCACCTTTCGCATGGATCATACCCCTTATGGCGGTGTGAAAGACTCAGGCATCGGCAGAGAAGGCGTGAAATATGCCATCTTGGATATGATGGAAGCACGCCTGTTGGTGAAAGGGGAATGGTAGACGGTAAATGGTAAAAGGTAAATAGTAGAAGGTGAAAGGTAGAAGGTAATTGGTAAAAGGTAACCGAAAGGCGGTATTCGTAATTCGAGAATTCGTAATTCGTAGTGCCTAGCCTTGGATTTTGGTATTTGGATTTTGGTATTTGGAATTTGAAGTTATTCGAACTCCATATCATCCATCATTTCTATCATCTTTTTTAAGCCATCGAGATGGATAGCCGTAAAAATTTTACGCAGAAATTCTTCGTCCACATTGGTCACTTTGGCGAGTTCAATCTTTGATTCAATGATTTCTTGCCAACGGTCGGGTTGAAACAGCTCGAGCTTGTTTTGTTTTTTATATTCACCCATTTCTTTCACCAAGCGAATGCGATGATGCAGGGTTTCGATAATCAAATTATCCATGCCATCAATTTGTTTTCGCCAATGGTGAATTTCTTTCGAATCGTTCGCTTTTTCGTTGACAGGCACTTCATCAACATCCTTAAAGAAATCTTGTAAAGTAGAAACGGTTTCGATTTCAAATGGCACCAAATAGTTATGAATGCCTAATTTATCTATCAATCGAAAGAAAGGCATGTTCAGACTTGTGGGTTTGAAAGCGTGGATTTCGAAAATAGAGCCACTTTCGGGAAACATATTTTTATAGGTGAAATAGGGCGTGAGTTGATGCAATGTGTTGTTGATATTAATTTTGCCTTTCAGCGCAATCGTGTTCCTGAAACTGATGTATGTAGGCTTTGTTATGAGCGTTCTGAGGGTTTTGAAGGCAAAAATGCTAGTAGTGAAGTAGGGATTGAGCACGGCATTTGCTTGATCTTCCACGGGATAATATATGGCAAGAGGTATGTGTCGTTCGGCACGGAATGTCTCAAATATTTGATATTTCGCTGTGTCTGGAACTTCGTCCGAAATGGCTAAGCCCATGTTGTCGGCGAATTTAAGTTTGAATTCCTCAAACATTTCGTAGTTGATAGGTTCTTTTATCAGAAACCAGAAAAAAGGTTTTTTCATCCGTTTGCTTATTTATGTGAATCAATAAAAAGATATGCAAAAATAAGAAAAAATCTTTTACAAATAAAAAAATATTTCGAGAATCGTATTTTATTTTATTCGCAAAATCATTTTGAACAGTATGTACTTTACAAAATTTCAAAAGTATATTCGCCTTTTTCGGTTTCGTTCGGATTATATACTTTAATGAATTTAGCTTTGAGGTCGCCCAATTCGGAAGCGAATATTGTGGCTTGCGATGTGGCATGAATCACAAAATAGGGTTCGGCAGTTTGGTTGGCTCTAAGTAGTGCTAAATAGAAAATCAAATCCGTGGTGCCATGGTTCACAATTATAATTTTATCTTCAGCCATAAAAGTACGTTTGCAGATAACCTTTGCCTTTTTTGGTTTGAGATGACCTGCGAAAAACGTCTGTTCGTGACGACGTATAGCGTGCAAATCGAAATAAGCTTCAATGGATTTGGTATGCGAAGAAAACTCTTGTATGAAACCGCCCAAATTAGCATATTGCGCATTGCACATAGCCACCCTAACCTGTTCAAGTTCGCCACTGAGAGTACCTTTGGTTGATTTGCTGCCTTTTTGCGTGGAATTGGCTTCCGACAATTGCGTCGCAAACAAATCAACATCCGCTTTAACATTTGCCAAAGCAGCATCATTGCCAATGGCTAGGCTCAGCGCTGCCACAGCGTCAATCCTAACCAATTGTTTCCCCTTCTGAAATGGTTTGCGAAATTTTGGCAGCAAAGCTTTATAACGCGGAGTACCCCTACGATAAAAGTGTTGAATGGCTATATCCCATTCAATGATTTTAGTTTTTCTGAGCAAAATCAATTGTTGCTTTAAATTTAGAGTTTCACCTTCCTTCGTTCCTTTTTGTGCATCCCAAGCATCATAAGCTTCCAAAAAAGCTTCATGAATTGGATGATAAAAATTGTAAAGTGCTAAGATGAATGGCGAATTTCTGTGTGCAAAAAGCGCGCTATCATGATAATTGGTTATTTGCAATGCCTTTGAATAATTGTTTCTTGTGGTATTGAGGATAGGATTGATTAAATAACTCCAGATTGTTTTCATAAAAAATATGACTATTAAACTTGTTGATGTGTATAATCTAAATTGATGCAAAAATGTATAGAAAAGCTTGCACTACATTATATATGATACATAATTATTTGATTAAATGAAGTGTTTTTTACCCATACCTCATTAGAAGATCTATGTAATGAATTGATTTTTTTCACTTATGCATAGCTATGTGTCAAATACCATTGTAATCGGGCATTTGCTTTAATACGATGGATAAATACATAAGGTTACATAATCATGCAATTCGCAAGATAAAGAAAACGCATGAATACAAAAATATGTGAATAGCAAGAATAAGATAACATGTGAATATATAAACATGCTATTCACATAGAAATATAATCACAAGATTATATAAGTAATCTATACGCATTATAATGAAAACATATGTACGCATTTAACTGTGAATCGCAAATAAATGAAAACATGTGATTATATCAAACAGCGAGTCACAAGGGAATGAAAACGTTTATTTTTATTTCTTTGTATATATCCAAAACACATATCTCTTTATTTTTTTGCTTTCGCAGATATTCATAGGGAGATGACGATACATTTAATCTAGATTTAAAGTATCAATAAGAGAAAGTCGGATGATTCTATGGAATGAATTTCAACAGTCGAATAGAATTATACAAATAGCAAGGTTGACGCCATGCTGATCAGGCAAAAATAACTCAATTAAGGACAAATGATAGAAGTGCTTACAAAGGCTCCGCTATTATCTACTGTAACTCTCCAGCATTGTCCGTTAGGCGACTTCAGGATGATACCTTTTCCAACATCTAACACATTGACATCACCGCCTGAAACAGTCAGTTTTGAATTTGCAACGGCTGTACCCATACCAATGTTACCCGTAGAAAAATCACCAAAAATCAAAGGTGTAGCAGTATTGCTATTGGCAATATAAAGTTTATTGGAGCCAAGTTCATTATATCCGGCTTGATATCCGATGAAAACATTGCCAGTTCCTGTTAGGTTAGAATAGCCGGCATTATATCCAAAAACTGTATTGTTGCTTCCTGTGGTGTTTGTGTAAAGTGCAAAGGCTCCATTGGCTGTATTGAAACTACCTGTAGAGTTATTCCATAAGACCTTATAGCCAATAGCATTGTTATTATTACCCGTATTGGCTGAAGCAGTCATAGATCCACGCAATGCTTCAAAACCAACGGCAACATTATAACTGGTAAATCCGGTAGCGGTATTGTTGGCAAAATACATCGCACCGTTTCCGACGGCAGTAGCATTAGAGCCTGCTACATTAGAGTAAAGGGAATAGTTTCCGCAAGCGGTATTTCCACCTCCTGTAGTGTTTGATTTTAGACCATTACTACCAAAAGCTGCATTGTTGGTCCCTGTAGTGTTTCCATACATGGAGTTTTGTCCGGTAGCAGTATTGTAACCGCCTATGGTATTAGAATTGAGCGATTGGTATCCTGATGCTGTATTGTTGCTTCCGGAGGTGTTTAAGAAAAGGGCGTTTTGACCGCTTGCCGTATTGTAATTTCCGGAAGTGTTTGTGTATAATGCGCTACCACCAAATGCGGCATTGTTGCCACCGGCACCGATTGAATTTCCTGCTTGATAACCAAAAAATGAATTGGCTTTAGTGTTGTCAATTCTACCTGCTTTCAAGTTATTAACACGTATGTTAAAAGGTACATTATCTGTGGTGCCGATAAAATTAGTGCCATCCACCGTACCTGCATTTCCTAATATTGTCCAATGCACATTGTTAGTATCTGCACCTGTACCAGTAGCACCCGGAGGACCTTGTATGCCTTGAATTCCCTGAGGACCTTGTGGTCCTATCGGTCCTTGTGCCCCTGTAGCCCCTGTTAGTCCTATTGAACCTTGAGCTCCTGTTGCTCCTGTTGCACCCGTCAAGCCAATAGGTCCTTGTGGACCTGTTGCACCCGTAGCCCCTGTTGCACCAGTTGCTCCTTGTGCCCCTGCAGCACCCGTCAAGCCAATAGGTCCTTGTGGACCTGTTGCACCCGCAGCCCCTGTTGCTCCTGTCAAACCTATGGGTCCTTGCAGACCTGTGGCACCGGTTGCTCCTGTCAATCCTGCAGGTCCTTGTGGACCTTGCGGACCTTGAGGTCCTATTGGTCCTGGAGCCCCATCTGCCCCATTTACCCCATTGGACCCTGTTAAACCAATTGGACCTTGAGGTCCTGCCGGACCCGCTATACCTGCGTATAATTGCCAACTTGCTAACCCATTGGCATCGGAAGTAAGCACCTTGTTCATTCCTTCAGTGCCATCAGTAATTTTTATTTGCCCAATAATATCCAATTTTGCAGCGGGGGTAATAGTGCCAAGTCCCAAACTTCCATTAGCAAAGTCGCCATAAATCAAGGGAGGATCGTTACTGCTGTTGTTTATGTAAAGCGTACTTGAACCTGTTTCATTGTATCCGGCTTCATTGCCAATAAAAACATTTCCTTTTCCAAATGTGCTTGAAAAACCTGCATGGGTTCCTATTGCCGTGTTGTAGTTTCCAGTAGTATTATTCCAGAGTGACATATATCCACTGGCAGTATTAGAAAAACCTTCAGTATTGTTAAAAAGAGAACTATCTCCATTTGCAGTGTTTGAGTAACCAAATGTATTTGAAAATAATGAAGAAATTCCGCTGGCGGTATTACTATATCCAGAAGTGTTTGAAAAAAGTGACTGATATCCACTAGCCGTATTATTAAATCCTGTCACATTACTTCGTAGTGCTTGTACTCCTGAAGCAGTGTTCATCGAACCTGATTTGTTGAGTCCGAGAGCATAAAAACCATTAGCCGTGTTATAAAAACCATTTATATTGCTTCCGAGGGAGAATACTCCTGAAGCAGTATTATAAAATCCTGTTGTGTTGGTATATAAAGCTTTTGTTCCGCTCGCAGTATTGTATTCTCCACTTGTGTTATAATAAAGAGCATTTACTCCTATTGCTGTATTGCTATTTCCAGTAATATTTGAAAAAAGCGCATTTCCTCCGACTGCTGTATTGGAGCTCCCGCTGAGATTCGCATTTCCCGCTTGAAAACCAAAAAAAGAATTAAGCAATATATTATCAATTCTTCCGGCTCTTTTATTATTTACTCTAATATTAAAAGGAACGCCATCAGTAGTTCCAATAAAATTGACTCCATCACTAGTTCCTGCATTTCCAGTTATAGTCCAGTGTGTATTCAAATCTGCCCCATCAGCTCCAGCAGGTCCCATTGGACCTTGTGGTCCAGTAGCACCATCAACACCATTTATACCATCAGCTCCGGCAGGTCCTGTAAGACCTTGAGGTCCCTGAGGACCGGTCAATCCAATCGGACCTTGTGGTCCCGTAGCTCCGTCTGTACCATTAATTCCATCAGCTCCTGCCGGTCCCATTGGACCTTGTGGTCCCGTAGCTCCATCTGTACCATTTATCCCATCTGCTCCAGCTGGTCCTATTGGACCTTGTGGTCCCGTAGCCCCATCTGCGCCATTTATTCCATCTGCCCCAGCAGGTCCAGTTAGACCTTGAGGTCCCTGAGGTCCCGTCAATCCAATCGGACCTTGTGGTCCAGTAGCCCCATCTGCGCCATTTAAGCCATCTGCTCCGGCAGGTCCTGTTAGACCTTGCGGTCCCTGAGGTCCAGTCAATCCAATCGGACCTTGTGGTCCAGTAGCACCATCTGCGCCATTTAACCCATCTGCTCCGGCTGGTCCTGTTGGACCTTGCGGTCCCTGAGGTCCGGTCACTCCAATC
>CAIOJS010000483.1 GCA_903858655.1 uncultured bacterium
ATAGAAATAATTCTATTGGATGATTTGCTAACCTAGGTAAGTTTTCTTTTGGTTGTGCTAGATTTGCGATTTCCACTGTTGTTCAAAGTTGCAAAGTTGTGCGAAGTTAACAAATCACCCTCCTACAAATCAACTCAATCAACCATGACACTAAAGACAGAAATACCTAAAATAGACTTGTTCACTGATGGTGGCGCCGATCCGAATCCGGGGAGAGGCGGCTATGGTATTATATTATCATGGAAAGGACATCGCAAGGAGTTTCATGAGGGATTTGTGTTGACTACCAATAACAGGATGGAATTGATGGCTGTTATTAAAGGTTTGGAAAAGCTGAAGGGGAAATCGGAGGTGCGTGTGTTTTCCGATTCAAAATATTTGATTGATGGCATCGAAAAAGGATGGGCAAAGAAATGGAAAGCCAACAATTGGTTTCGAACCAAAAACGAAAAGGCATTGAATGCTGACCTTTGGGATAGATTGTTGGGGCATGTCGAGCACCATGAAGTGAAATTCCATTGGGTGAAAGGACATGATGGACATCCCGAAAATGAACGCTGCGATGCATTGGCAACACTAGCCATGCAACTCAAAAATCTTACGGAAGATGTTGGTTTCATTCATAAGGAAAACATTACGAACCTTGTGGATAAAGAAACCCTAAGCGGAACTTCCAACAAACCAAAAATACAGAAAGAAGGGGATTTATGCAGAAAATGCAATACGCCTTTAGTCATAAAAACTCCTGAAAAAAGGAAGGTTAAGGAGCATCAGGAATATTATTTTGCCTATTATCTCTACTGTCCTTCATGCCAAACCCTCTACCATCTTGAGGAAGCTAAAAGAACTATTGAGAACAATCCATCACTATTTGACTAAAACAGGAAGACTATAAAAGACGACCTGAATGGCATCCACTTAATCCAAAATCATACTATTATAAAGCAACAGCAGTACAATCGAACAGATGGAATTGACCAAAGAACAATTAGACATCATCCATTCAACGGGTAACATCAAAATTAATGCTGTAGCCGGTTCGGGGAAAACCACGACCATTATTGAATATGCCAAGGCACGCCCCGTCAACAGCAGGATACTGTATTTGGCGTTCAACAAATCTGTGAAACTCGAAGCTGCAAAGAAGTTTGCCGAACAAGGATTGCACAATGTGAAAGTGGAAACGGCACATTCGCTTGCCTACAAAAGTATTGTGTTTCAAAACGATTACAAAGTCAGACCGCAAGGTTACAATACAAATGAAATTGTCCAATTGCTCCAACTGAAAGGCAATGAAGAACAGCATACGGAATATGTTATTGCGAATCATATCAGCAAGTTCATCGCATATTTCTGCAATAGCAACAAAAAAAAGGTTCAAGACCTAAACTATCTCGACACGGTTTTCGACCCGAAAGCAAAGAGTTTTGTACAAAAGTTCTACGATTATATCCTAGGACAATCTAGGATTTTATTGAGCAAAATGGACAAAGGAGATATTGAAATCACACACGACTTCTATCTCAAGAAATTCCAACTCTCCAATCCAAAGCTACCTTATGATTACATACTCTTTGACGAAGGACAAGACGCCTCCCCTGCCATGCTCGACATTTTCTTTAGACAAAATGCTATAAAAGTTATCGTGGGCGACACACATCAACAGATTTATGGTTGGCGTTTTGCTGTCAACTCCCTCGAAAAAGCCAACTTTCAGACCTATCATCTCACCACAAGTTTCCGATTCAGTCAGGATATCGCCAACCTTGCCATGGAAGTCTTAAAACTAAAAGAACATTTAGACGAACACCATACCGTATCTATTATTGGACAAGGAAGCAGCAACGAAATCCAAACCAAAGCTGTTTTGGCAAGGACAAATTTGGGACTATTGTTGAAAGCCATTGAGTATGTCACTGAAAAGAAAAAAGTGAAACATATTTACTTTGAAGGCAACATCAATTCCTACACCTACGCTGACGATGGGGCTTCGCTTTATGATGTACTAAATCTCTACAATCAGAAACGTCAATACATTAAAGACGATCTCATTAAATCCATGCGATCCCTTGAGGAGTTGGAAGATTATATCTCGAAAACCGAAGATACGCAGCTCTCCATGATGTTGTCTATCGTCAAAGAATATGGCAACGACATCCCCGACATCATCAAAGCCATAAAGGAAAAACATATCGAAAATGATGATAAAACCAAAGCTGAAATGATTTTCTCCACCGTGCATCGTTGCAAAGGCATGGAATATGACGCCGTCCAACTCGTTGACGATTTCATTACCAAAGAGAAACTAGAAAAGTTGGAGGACAAAAGACAAGAAGAGATTAACGTGGCAAAACTCAATGAAGAAATTAATTTGCTATATGTTGCCGTAACGCGAACCCGAAACAGCATCCACATTCCCGAAACTTTGATGCCTAAAGAGTTCCCGAAATCTTCTCGCGTCCATGTGCAGAAAACGGAAGGGGAGAAAGAAAAACTACAAACTAATTCCTTAGGAACCGCACCAAAAACTAACAGAAAAGAAAATGGCACAGAAAAGTCCTATACAGTTGAGGAAGTAAGAACCAAACATACAGACGCCTACAAACCATGGACACCGGAGCTTGACAACGAACTCACCGTCATGTATTGCGAGGGCGTAAACGTAAAAGATATGGCAAAACATTTCGGACGAACCAAAGGGGCAATCCGCTCACGAATAAAAAAATTAGAACTGGAAGAATTGTATGGTTAGCGACAGCATTCGATAGAAATTATTCATAACATCGCACTTTGTTCAGCATCAATTCCAGCCTGAGTTCCCAATTTCTTATTTGGGCTTCTTTGATGTCCTCATTAAATCGTTCACATAAAGATTACCCTTGCCAAACTGCCAAGAAAGAGTTTTTCCAATATTTCCTCCAAATCATTTTACTTTGCTTTCTTTTAATTCGAAATCCAAATATAATAAACTCCCTAGAACTCACGTTCAATAACAATTTACAAACTCGCACCTTGTAATTGTTTAAAAGATTACCTTTGCAGCGAATATATCATCCTGCTTAAGGCAGATACTATTATCAAAACGAATATATTAATTATATGAATTATTTCAAATTAAGCATCCTAGTGCTTTTGTTAGTCGCTTTTGCTTCCTGCAAAAATGCCAATAAGGATCCCAATGCTGCCAAAAAGAATCAGCCTGTGCCCGTTGATATTATTATTGCAGGCAATGAAGACTTCCCGTCTAATATAGAAGTCAACGGCAGTGTGTTGTCGGAGGAGATGGTGGAACTTCACCCCGAGGTAAGTGGCAGGATAACCTATCTGAATATACCCGATGGTGCCGATGTGAAAGCGGGCACTGTGTTGGCTAAAATCAACGATGCCGACTTGCAGGCGCAATTGCTTCAACAAAAAGTGCAATTCGATTTGGCGCAGAAAACCGAACAACGCCTCAAAAAACTCCTTGCCATCAATGGCGTTGACCAAGCCACTTATGATGCTGCTTTGAGCCAAATGAATTTGGTGGATGCCAACATCAAAGTGCTGAATGCACAGATAGACAAAACTGTAATCAAAGCGGCTTTCGCGGGACGTTTGGGGTTGCGCTTGGTGAGCGAAGGTGCTTATGTGAACCCTGCCACTTTGATAGGCACCCTACAGCAGACCGATAAAATAAAGATAGATTTCACTGTGCCTGAATCTTACGAAAACCTCATCAGCATCGGAAAAACCATCAAGATTCAAGCTGCTTCATCCGAGGAAAGTTTGTTTGCCACCATCAGCGCCATAGAGCCGCAAATCAACACCGCAACGCGCAACATCAAAGTGAGAGCCAAACTGGAAAGCGGCAAACTAATCCCCGGTGCTTTTGTGAAAGTGATGCTCGACGACAAAATGAAAGGCATTGTAGTGCCCACCAATGTAATCATTCCCGATGCGTTTTCCAATCAGGTGGTGTTGATAAAGAAAGGCAAAGCCCAGTTCAAGAATGTGGAAACGGGTATTAGGACCGCAAACATTGTTGAAATAACTAAAGGCATGGAGATAGGCGACAGTGTGGTGGTGAGCGGGGTGTTGTTTGTCCGTCCCAACTCGCAAGTGAAGATAAAAGCGGTGAAGAAAATAGATACGTTTATGAATCCTGTTAAGTAGGTCATTTAATTAAAGAAAAGCACTCCCATGAACATTTCCGAATTTTCTATCAGGAAGCCGGTTTTTGCCACCGTACTGAACTTGTTTATCATACTTTTTGGTGTGATAGGCTATAGTTTCCTTGGTGTGAGAGAATATCCTGCCATTGACCCGCCGATGATAACCGTGAGCACCAATTATACAGGAGCCAATGCCGATATCATCGAAAGCCAAATCACCGAACCCCTTGAAAAATCCATCAACGGCATCCCTGGCATACGCACCATCTCTTCCACCAGCTCTATCGGTAGGAGCAACATCAATGTAGAGTTTAACATCAAGTCTGACCTCGAATCGGCTGCCAACGATGTACGCGACAAAGTGAGTCAGGCATTACGAAATCTGCCTCAGGATATAGATGCTCCGCCTGTAGTAACCAAGTCGGATGCTAACAGCGATTTTATCATATTATTAGCCGTACAAAGCCCTACCAAAGGTTTGTTGGAGTTGAGCGATTATGCCGAGAATGTATTGTTGAATAAGTTTCAGACCATCCCCGAAGTTAGTGCCGTGAACATCGTTGGGCAGAAACGTCCCGCCATGCGGCTGTGGATTGACCCTGACAAATTGAATGCGTTCGGCATTGCCTTCAACGACATCTCCAATGTGTTGAATGCCGAAAACGTGGAAACTCCTGCCGGTAAATTATACGGTAATAAAACCGAGATTACCATCCGCCCTATGGGAAGATTGACCACCGAAGATGATTTTAGGAAACTAATACTTCGTGAAGATGAAACCGGCATCGTGCGCTTGGGCGATGTGGCAAAGGTGGAATTAGGTCCTGAACAATACGAACAAAGTTGGCGATTGAACGGATTGAGTAGTGTTGGGTTGAGCATAGTACCGCAACCCGGTGCCAATTATATCAATATCTCCGACGAATTCAACAAACGTTTGGAAGAGATAAAGAAATCGCAAAAAGGGGATATCACCTTCACCACGCTTATTGATAATACTAAGACTGTTCGACGTTCGCTCACCGAGGTGAAAGAAACATTATTGATTGCCATCCTGTTGGTTATCCTCGTTATCTTTTTCTTTTTCCGCAACTGGCTCATCGCTATCCGCCCTTTGATTGATATCCCCATATCTCTGATGTCAACCTTCTTCATCATGTATCTGGCGGGATTCTCCATAAACATTTTGACCTTGTTGGCAATCATTCTAGCCACCGGATTGGTGGTTGATGATGGTATCGTGGTTACGGAGAATATCTTCCGAAAGATAGAGAAAGGCATGGGTGTTCGTTTGGCAGCTATAGAAGGAAGTAAGGAGATGTTTTTTGTGGTAATCGCCACATCTATCACCTTGGCTATAGTGTTCTTGCCGGTGTTGTTTCTTCAAGGTTTCGTGGGGAGTTTGTTCCGCGAGTTTGCCGTGGTGTTGGCGGGTGCCGTATTGGTTTCTGCTTTGGTCTCCCTTACGATTACTCCCGTCTTAAATGTTTATCTTAATAAAAAAAGCGCACAACATACGCGTTTCTACAACCGTACCGAACCATTTTTTAGTGGGATGGAGAATGGGTATAAAAAACTCTTGCAACGCTTTGTCAATCGCAGGTGGATAGCTTGGATAATCGTAGTATTATGTTTTGTAATGGCTATATATATCGGGATAAATATCCAAAGCGAAATTGCTCCACTTGAAGATAAAAGCAACATTCGTATGCAAATCATCGGACCGGAAGGTGCCAGCTATGGCTATATGATGACCGAAGGCGATAAGATTGGCAACTTCTTAATTGATTCATTGAAGGAACGTGATTTCTCGTTTATTTCCATCCCCGGCTACAGCAGTTCGGGGTTGAACAGCGGCATGGGCAGAATAGGTTTGGTGCCGATTGCCGACAGGAAAAAGAGCCAAAGCCAAGTGGTGAAAGATTTAACCAAGAAACTTGCCCGTTTCAACAATGTGCGTGTTTTCCCCATCGAAGAACAAACCATATCCGTAGGCTTAGGTTCTAAAGGGTCTTTGCCTGTGCAATTCGTGGTGCAGAATATAGATTTTGATAAACTGAAAGCCGTTATCCCCAAATTTCTTGAAGCCACCAAAGAGGATAAGACCTTAACCAACGTTGACGTGAACCTGAAGTTCAACAAACCGGAGGTGGATATTATTATAGATAGAATAAAAGCCCGCGAGTTTGGATTGACCGTTTCTGATATTTCTGATGTCATTCAAAGTGCTTTCAGCGGACGCCGATTGGCTTATTTTATCATGAATGGAAAACAATATCAGGTCATCAGTCAGGTGGCATTGAACGACCGCCAAGAGCCGGTGGACATCACCAATCTTTTTGTCAGAAATAATAAAGGTGATAATATCTCATTAGCTTCGGTCATCAATCTTGTACCGAATGCAAATCCGCCCTCCTTATTCCATTTCAACCGTTATAAAGCCGCCACATTCACAGCCGGATTGGCAGATGGCAAAACCATAGGTGACGGCGTAAAAGCCATGCAAGCAATAGCCGATAAAATGTTAGACGAAAGTTTCCAAACCTCCTTGAGTGGTCCTTCGCGCGACTATGCCGAAAGCTCATCCAACACCGCCTTCGCGTTTCTGTTGGCTTTGGTGCTCATCTATCTGGTGTTGGCTGCCCAATTCGAAAGTTTCAAAGACCCCATCACCATCATGATTACCGTGCCCTTGGCTATTGCCGGTGCCTTACTTAGTTTATGGATGTTTGGACAGACCTTGAATATCTTTTCCGAAATCGGTATGATTATGCTCATCGGATTGGTGACCAAAAATGGCATCCTTATTGTTGAATTCGCCAACAAAAAAAGAGATGCTGGTATGCCGAAACATCAAGCAGCCGTGGAAGCTGCCGTGCAACGTCTGCGTCCCATTTTGATGACAAGTTTGGCAACCTCCCTAGGTGCCTTGCCCATCGCTTTGAGCTTGGGAGCAGCCGCCACAAGTCGTATCCCTTTGGGCATCGTCGTAGTGGGCGGTTTATTATTCTCCTTGATACTTACCTTATTTGTTATTCCTGCCGTATATACCTTCATTTCGGGCAAACGCGAAACCATAGATGCAGAAATAGAATTAGAAAGCTCATCCCTAAATACGGAAACAAAATGAAACGATTTTTTTTAGCCCTCGCTTTATGCTTCCCCTTGCTCGTGCACGCACAAACGCAACTCACCCTTCAAAACGCCATTGACACCGCCTTGATGAACAATTTGGACATCCAAATTTCCCAAAACAATGTTCAGATTGCCAAAACCTACAACAACTACGGCTACGCAGGCGGATTGCCCTACATCAATGCCACCGCAACCGACAACATGGGCATGAGCACCATCAACCAAAAATATAACAACAACACCGAAACCAACGAAACGGGCATCGTGGGCAATGCACTCAATGCAGGTATTTCGGCAAACATCGTCCTGTTTAACGGCTTCAAGGTGATGGCTACCAAAAAACGCCTCAGCCTCTTGCAACAGCAAAGCAGAACCGAACTCAACGCACAGGTGCAAGACATCATCGCTTCGGTGATGCTGAGCTATTACGACATCATCCGCCAACAAAGCTATCTGAACATCATGCAAAGCCTCGTGGACGTATCGCAAAAGAAACTCGACATCCTCAACACAAAAAACACCGTCGGCATGGCGAATGGCGTTGACATGATGCAAGCCCAAAGCGACCTCAACACCGCCCAACAAAACCTCAACTCCCAACAATTAGCCATCCAACAAGCCAAGGCAAACCTGATGCTGATTCTGAATTCGCATGCCAAGACCGATTTCAACATTCGCGATAGCATCATCATAGATAAAACTTTGGTGTTAGATTCCATCAATGCTTATTTAAAAAGCAACCCCTATCTGCTGTCTGCTGAACAACAAATCCACATCAACGAGCAAAGCCTGCGCGAAACCAACGCCCAACGCTATCCCTCCCTGCGCCTCAATGCTGCCTACAATTTCGGCAGGGCAGACTACAATGGAGGCTACACCCTCCTGAACCAAAACTACGGTCCCTCGGCAGGCGTAACCCTCCAAGTGCCCATCTTCAACAGCAACGTCTATCGCACCCAAAAGATAGTGGCAAAGCTCAGCATCAACAATGCCACACTTGCCCGCCAAAACCTCTACAACAACCTAACAACAGCCGTTGCCAACAAATTCAACGCCTACACCACCACTCTCTCGCAGATCGAATCCCAACAAACCAACTTCCAACTCTCCAAACAACTGGTGGATTTGGTCTTGCAGAACTATCAACAGGGGCAAGCCACCATCCTCCAATTGAAAGCCGCTCAAGCCAGCTACGAAACCGCCGCCTATCAACTCATCAACTTTCAGTATGCTGCCAAAAGTGCCGAAATCGAGTTGAAACAGATGATGTATCAGTTGGGGAAGTGAGAAGTGCCTAAAGTATTTGAAGTACTTAGAGTGCCTAAAGTACTTGGAGTACCTAAAGTTTGGAGTTATGGTTAAATGGTTTTATTGCTAAATTGGTTTATTAGTCAATTTGTGCAAAAGGCAGAGCCTATATAAATATATTTGACTTAGGCACAGCCTAAGCCGAACGGGGATATTCGTTTTTCACTTCTTCAAAAGCCTTGCCGAATTCATCCTGTTTAACAGGAGCTATAAGCGATTGAACAATAAAAACAGGCATGGGATTCAGATCAATACTAATTGCTTTCCGATTATTCATCATTGCTTCAATAGCTGTAACTCCGCTTCCACCAAAAGGGTCTAATACCAAATCGCCCGGCTTTGAGTAGTTTTTAATGTATTCAGCCACCACATTCCAGGTTTGTTTGGTGAAATAACCATGCACTCCAAAATGACGGCGGGCTGCTCTTTTCTTTCCAACAATTTCTTCCAATAACGGACGTGAAGCATAATCAAAACCATCTTTAGTTTTACCATAAGGAACAGAAGGTTCATACGATATGCTTTTGCCTGTTTGAAAACTATTGGGAGCCAGATACATTTTCAGTTCGTTCCAATGGGTTTCAATATCATCAACCTGAAAAAACAGAATCGGTGTATCGTAATCGTTAGTGCGGTAAAGAGAAAACTCTACTCCATTGCAAAGCGACATATAGGTGCTGCGTATCTCAGGGTGCATGGCATAGCTGTAAACCTGCTCCACATTATCATCATTTACAATCTTTTGGTTGGGTTCTTTGGCATCCAACACCCAAGCAAAATTATCTTCAACTTTCAGAATATAATCGGGCACAAGAGTCACTTTTCGTCGGGTGCTGCCTGTTTTTAAGAAAGGATGTATAAGCGATTTGCTGCGAACGATGTTGACACCAGAATATCCCAAAGCATTTAAAATGGGCAAAATAATAACCTCGCGAACGCTGTCTTCCTTAAAATCTTTATCATCAGCTATGGTTTTGAAGTTCAAATTCTGAAAAAGCTCATTTCTGCTTATCGTTTCTTTTGTCATTTCGTTTTTATTGCTGTAAATATTTCTCCACAAAAATAGTAATATTTTTCAACAATCAATAAAATTTCTTATTGTAACTCCGCCTTTCAAGATGGAGCCTGATGAAAACAACATCCATAAGGGCTTTAGCGCTGCATAAAAATCATCCATTTCAGGGCTAAAGCCCATGGCTGTTATGCTTGTGAGGCTCCGCCTTGAAAGGCGGATTTATTGCTGTAATTCGTATCTTATTATATATAAAGCTTTTACTTTTTACGCAAATGCGGGATATCATCCTGCAATGTGCATTGCCTATTCCCTCAAATGCGGGATACTATCCTGCACTGTGCATTGCCTATACCCGCAAATGCGGGATACCATCCTGCAATGTGTTTTGCCTATACCCGCAAATGCGGGATGCCATCCTGCAATGTGTTTTGCCTATACCCGCAAATGCGGGATACCATCCTGCAATGTGCATTGCCTATACCCGCAAATGCGGGATACCACCCTGCAATGTGTTTTGCCTATATCCGCAAATGCGTAAAAATAGATATAAATGAAAACTATTGGATTTATCCCAGATTCCGCAATAGAAAATAAATGATTATTTTTGCTTCAAAATCCTAATTATTAGCATTAGAAAAAAATGAGTTATGGAATTTTATATATCCTTTACCAATCAAGTTATTACACCATGGGGTGGAATGGTTTTTTTGCGCCAAATTTTGAAGAAAATTGGCTTTAGAGAGCTAGTTGAGAATAA
>CAIOJS010000484.1 GCA_903858655.1 uncultured bacterium
AGAAGGTGTTGTATGTCGAAATTGATTCTTCTATCGTTAGAAATGAAGTCTATATGTTGAAGTCGAAAATTATGGCAGAACTCAATAGCAAATTTGACCAACAAGTGATTGATGATATTATCTTAAAATAAAACTTTATGAAACTAAAATCGAACATTAACAAAATTATCTTTATCTCAATTATTGCACTGCTGGCTGCTTCTTGCAACAGTTTTGCGCCCATCAAAGGAAATGGCACCATTGTGAAAACCGATAAAGAAGTGAAGGACTTCACCAAAGTAAGTTTTGAAGGTGCTTTCAATGTTTTTATCTCCCAAGGCGAACAAACAAAACTATCCATAGAAACCGATGAAAACCTTCAGGAATATATTGTTGCAAAAGTAAAAAGCAACAAGCTGACCATAAAAACCAAAAGAAATCTCTCTGCCTCAAAAGGAATTAATATCTATCTGACGGTAGCCAAAATCGAAGAAATTGATGCCACAGGCGCAGTTATTATTAAATCAGATACTAAAATTAATGCTGATAAATTGGCGCTAGATTTGTCAGGAGCTAGCAACCTAAGCTTAGATGTTAACTGCGTCGAACTTCATGCGGACATGGAAAGCTACACCACGATGAAACTTGCAGGTGCAGCTTCTGTTGCTGATATTTCTGCTTCAGGTCATGCTGAAATTTATAACTTTGATATGCTTTTCGATTATATGAAACTCAAAACAAAAGGCAGTGTCAAAGCAAAAGTAAATGTAATAACCCAATTGGATGTTTCCGTTACGGGTGCTGGAGATGTTGAATATTTGGGAACTCCCGAAGTGAAAAAAGAAATATCTGGTTCAGGAACAGTAAATAAAATTTTTTAATATATGGAAAAAGAACTAACAGTAGGTACACGAATTGACCATGACAAATATGGCGAAGGCGTTGTGAGTAAAGTAAACATCACGAATTATGAAGTCATTTTCGTGCGGGCAGGGAAAATAGAATTCTCCAAATCGAACAAAGATTATGTGGTGCTCAATTTTAATGAAAATGGTGGCGAAAGCACTGCCGCTGCAATTGATTTAGAATCCTTCGAGCAAGTGTTGATTCATTTCTTAGATAAATATGGTGTCTTTCAGGAAGTGATTCCCATGGGCGATAAATGGACAGGCGGAACCCTCATTATGCAACCCGGCAATAAGGATTTAAAACCTAAAGAAATTCCTATGGAAGCTTTCTTTCACAAAATTGTGATGCTCCGCGACCGCTTGAGAGTGTTGGAACAAAACATCAACAGCCATCCCAAACTCACCGACGAAGACAAAGTGAACATGCAACAGTATATCACACGCATTTACGGTAGCTTGACCACTTTCAATGTCCTTTTTGATGACAAAGAAAATTACTTTGTGGGAACAGGCGGAAACTAAAGCAAAGCAAATTCAATGTTTACATTTTAAATATATAGCAAATTGACATTTAATATAAGTACAGAATATTCACTATGGCTTGCAATTCCTTGCCTGCTGCTTGGAGTTGCTTATGCAGCCGTATTATATTTCCGCGAAAAGCGATATGAGTTTAGTAAACTAACTATTCGAATCTTAGCGGTATTGCGAACCATCGCTATTTTCCTGATTTCGCTTTTGCTCCTGTCTCCGATAGTGAGAATGAATACCATCACGAATGAGAAACCAATCATCGTGGTGGCACAAGACAATTCACAATCTTTGATGTTTTGCAAAGATTCAAGCGACATCCGCCGTAAATATACTACAGACTTGAAGCAAACTATCGCTGAGCTTGAAAAGGATTATGAAGTGCGCACCTTCTCCTTTGGCGATAAAATTCGTGATAACATCGTGGGCGATTTCAACGATAAACAAACCGACTTCTCTCAGTTTTTTGATGATTTCAATGCTCGATTTGCTAACCGCAACATCGGCGCGGTTATTATTGCTTCCGATGGTCTGTACAACAAAGGCAGCAGCCCAGTCTATTTGGCAGAACAGATGAAGTATCCATTTTATACCATTGCTCTCGGCGATACCAATGTGCAGAAAGATATCATTGTCTCACGTGTTAACTATAATCGAATAAGCTATTTGGGCAATCAATTTCCTTTAGAGATTGTAGTGTCAGCCAATAAATGTGTTGGACAGAAAGCTACATTAACCGTAACAAAAGACAAGGAAACGCTTTTTACAAAAACCATTGATTTCAATTCCCCTCGATATATCGAAACCATACAAGTGCAGTTAGAATCTAAGCAAGTGGGCATGCAACACTATCACATCAGTCTGTCATCTTTACAGAACGAAATCAGTTATGTCAACAACTATCAAGATGTTTTCGTAGAAGTCCTTGATGGGCGCGAAAAGATATTGATACTTTCCGGAGCACCCCATCCCGATATTGCCGCTTTGAAACAAAGCATCGAAATGAATAAAATCTATCAAGTGGACGATGCCATTGCCGAGAATTTTGATAAACCTCTCGATGATTACAATTTGATTATCCTGCATCAAATTCCTTTCAAAGGAAAGAATCAACTCGATTTGATCCAAAATATCAACAAACTAAAAATCCCGGTATTGTTTATCATAGGCTCTTCATCAGACATCGCTACTTTGAACACCTTGAAAACTGCCTTAATGATAAAACAAGCAGGCGGAAAATTCGACGAAGGAGCGCCCACCATTGCCAACGACTTTGCCTTGTTCACCATTTCTGACGAACTGAAAAAGGTAAGTTTCAATTTCCCTGCTTTGACCGTGCCTTTCGGCGATTACAATGCGGGCAATTCGCTCAACGTGCTCTTTTATCAAAAGATTGGAAGCATACAAACACAGAAACCATTAATTATGTTCAACACGGCTTCCGATTCCAAACTTGGACTGATTGCTGGCGAAGGCATTTGGAAATGGCGATTAAACAACTTCCTCCAAACCGGCAATCAAAATGCTTTCAACGAACTCATCAACAAAATCATTCAATATTTATCCGTGAAGGTGGACAAAGGGCGATTCAGAATCAATGCGAAGAATAAGTTTCTTGAGAATGAAAATGTGGAGTTCGATGCCGAAGTCTATAACGAAAGCTTTGAATTGATTAACGATCCGGAAGTGCAACTCACCATAACCAATTCGGCTAACAAAAAATTCCCCTTCACATTCTCGCGCACCAATCATGCCTATCACATCAGTGCAGGAGTTTTTCCTGTGGACGAATACAAGTTCGAAGCTCAGGTGAAAGTAGGAGGGAAGCCACTCACCAAATCAGGTTTGTTCACTGTTGTCCCTGTCAATGTTGAATCGCTCAACCTCATTGCCGACCATCAACTGCTCTTCACCCTTGCCAACAAACATGACGGCAAAATGCTGTATCCATCTCAACTTTCTCAATTACCCGCATTGCTAAAAGCCCGCGACGATGTCAAATCCATCTCCTACTCCAAAAAAAGTTTTAGCGACATCGTGAATCTCTTTTGGGTATTCATCCTCATTGTGCTTCTCCTTGCAACAGAATGGTTCCTCCGCAAAAGATTCGGAGCCTATTGAGAAAGGGTAAATGGCAAAAGGTAAAAGGTAAAAGGAAATGCCGTGTTAATATTTATTAGCTTTAAACTCAATAACTCATTTAACCAATGCCCAATAACGACCCAATGACAACTTATGACTCAATGACCATTAATGACGACTAATGACTCAATGACACTAAATGACCACTAAATGACCACTAAATACCAAATATCCAAAACCACCTACTTCGGACTCATTCCGTTTGGTCTGCAGATGTTGATATTGGTATCGGATTCCATTGTGGCCACGAATAGTATCGTTCAATGGATTTTTTTAGCGGTGGGCATTTTTGGTTTGATGTTTATCTGCGGTTACAGTTGGGTGGCAATCTTCCCACGTTGGACTATTCCTGCCTTAGGCTTTAGTTTTTTATTCACTGTGATGATAATGTGGGTATCTTTCAGCCGAAGTCACAGCTATCTTTCAAGTCTGTGGATGCTCTTACCCATCATCTTGGCTTATGTTGCCGGATTTAGCGTTAAACAAAGCTTCAAACCCTTATACTATTTATTTTGGCTCGTCAAAGCCGACAAAAGTCTAATTTTATTTTGGTTTTATGGTTTCCTGCCTACCTTCATTTTGATATTATTTGACGAAATCCATGACGTATGGCTCATCCCCATCTTTCTACTCACCACCCTAATCAATGCCATCGGCGCATTCTTTTATCTCCAAAGCTCCAACAAAAGTATCCGTATCATAGCCTTATTCCTTGGTGCTTTCGTCTCCTTCGCCATTGCCATTATTTATATGGTGAATTATTGGGTAGTGACCTAAAGTGGTGACATGCGAATTAGTCTAGCCATTTAGGCGATAACACACCTCTCAAAGTCTTGGTATTTGGTATTTGGTATTTGGATCTTAAACCTTGAACTCCCAAGCCCTCACTTACTCTTCTTCACCTCAAACTTATATTCCTTCGCAAACACCCCTTGTTTCTCCTGCAAAGCAGCCAAACCCAATGCCATTTTCTTAATAGCTACTTCATTCAGCACACCCATCTTCTCACGCATTTCGGGCGTAAATTGATCATCAGGAAGTTTGTTAAGGCTAAGGATTTCCTTAATCTCGTTTTGAAGCAGCGCTTTATAACTTCCAAACAACTTGATAGCCTCATCCCTAAAATCAGCATTACCGCCAAATTCTTTCAATTTCCCTACCGCTTCGCTTCCAATTTCAACTTGTTTCAACGCATCGGCATAACACGCGTCCATTTGTGTTTTATTCGTATAATCCTCCATTGCCTTATAAAGGATGTCTATTTTTTCAATAATCCGAATCTGCTCCGAAAAAATCTGATCATTGTATTTGATAGCGTCCTCAGTACTTGGTTTGCACGAAATAAATGTGATTGCCATAATGGCTAACATCACGAAAGTAAATAATTTTTTCATAGTATATAATTTGATTTAATAATCTTACTTAATCGAATCTTTCGCCAACGCAAACTTATACTCCGCCGCAAACACCTTCACCTCTTTGGTAAAGTTTGTAACTTTACCTTGCAGTTTATTGTCAATGATTTCAGTCAATTTCAGAAATTCATTGTCATGTTCATTCGTATAATTTGCCGAAGGTATCTTCACGATGGCGATTAATCGTGCATATTCATTTCCACAGACATCTTTATATTCATTCAGCAATTCCACAGCCGAATTTTTTAGCACACTTTTGCCATCAAAGTCCGTTATCATCTTCAATTGATTGAGAGAAGTAGTCACTTGAAGCTGTAAATTGGTGAACGCAAAATCAATTTCCTTGCTTTCCGTTTCCGTTTTTGTGGCTTTCGACAGCGCATCCTTCTGTGATTTGCCCATCTCCACATTGATGATGCGAATCAGCTCATCTTCCTTTCCCAACACGGTCTGTATCGGCGCTGTAACTTCATCATAATAATTTTCAGCCTTTTGTGGCGACGGTTTACACGAACTTGCCATCAAACAGATGCACAACAACGCGACTTTTATTATAGTTTTCATAGTTTTAAATTGGTCGTAAAATTACAAAAAAAGCATTTACGCAAGAACATTAATCGAAAATATTTCTGTAAACTATTTTTTGCCCCTCGGTATTTGGTCTTTGGAGCTTGGCATTTGGATCTTAAAAAAAGTCTTGCCCGTTCCGACTTATATGCCTAAATTTGCAAAAAAATAATTATCATGATTGAAATATTGTCGCCCGTGGGGTCTTTCGAATCCTTGGCTGCTGCCATTCAGGGGGGCGCTGATGCTGTCTATTTCGGGGTGGGCAAACTAAACATGCGTTCGCGCTCCTCCGTCAACTTCTCTTTAGAGGATTTGGCTGAAATCGCTCAGCGTTGTCGCCAAAGCAAGGTGAAAGCTTATCTCACGCTCAACACGGTTATCTACGACGAAGAAGCTGCCGACGTGGATGCCATCATTGCCGCTGCCTCCGCCAACCAAATTGATGCCGTCATCGCTTCCGACTTCTCCATCATCGAGAAAGTCGTTGCTGCGGGCTTAAAACTCCACATCTCCACACAGTGCAACATATCCAACATCGGTGCCGTCAGGTTCTTTTCGCGCTTTGCCGACGTGATGGTGTTGGCTCGCGAGCTAAATCTCAGTCAGGTGGAGAACATTGTGGAGACTATTGCCGCCGAAAACATATGCGGACCATCGGGTCAGCCGGTGCGTATCGAGATTTTCGCTCATGGGGCGCTCTGCATGGCGGTTTCGGGCAAGTGTTATTTGAGTTTAGACAATCATAACCATTCTGCCAACCGCGGCGCCTGCTTCCAACTGTGCCGCAGGAGCTATGTGGTGAAAGACAAAGAGAGCGATTTGGAGTTGGAGATTGATAACGAGTATATCATGTCGCCAAAAGACCTGTGCACCATCGGTTTTCTCGACAAAATCGTGGCGGCAGGCGTCACCGTGCTGAAGATTGAGGGACGCGGACGTTCGCCCGAGTATGTCAAGACCGTCACGGCTTGCTATCGCGAGGCGGTGGACGCTATTGCCCTCGAAACTTACTCCCAAGAACGTATCGCTGCCTGGAACGCACGCCTCGCCACCGTGTTCAATCGGGGTTTTTGGGATGGCTACTATTTGGGACAGACCTTAGGCGAATGGAATGCGCAGTATGGCTCCATTGCCACCAAAGAAAAGCTCTATGTGGGCAAAATCACCAATTATTATTCCAACATCAACGTGGCAGAAATCAAGATTGAGACCAACGACGTGCAGGTGGGCGACGAGATTTTGATTTTAGGCAACACCACAGGCGTCTATGAGGATGTGGTTGCGGAGATTCGCGTGGATTTGACAAACGTGGAGCGTGCTGAAAAGGGTGATGTATGCTCTATGCTCGTGAAATCGGAGGTGAGACGCGGGGATGAGGAGGAAGACGAGGCATCAGGCATGCTGAGCCCCAGTGAGTGAGGAGTCAGTATCGGCCAATTCAGTGGGTCAATCTGGGTGGGGTGTGGGCTTGTGGGTGTGGGTCGGTGTGGCCAAAG
>CAIOJS010000485.1 GCA_903858655.1 uncultured bacterium
AACCAGCTTGATATCCGCTGTTGTCAAACGCATGAGCGACTCACAACGCAAAAGCACATCGTTCTTAAACTTGTTACAATGCGCTAGCAGCGAATATTTCCGGAACCTGATATGATTCCGCCATTATCTTATCAACGAAGCTCCAAGGACCTATAAAATCGATTTCCCCACGCTTCCATGCATAGGCAGACTTCGCTAAATAATGCGCTCCGCCTAATTTTTTATCATATGGATAAAGTCTAGCAAATCCAGCCATACCATTCCAAGTTTCTTTTAATTCCATATTCAGCTTTGAAACTCTTTCGGGTAGATGACCTATCAAAGCATGATAATGTAAAAGACCACCTTTACCACCAATTTCAGTTGACCTTGAAACAAGGGAACCTTTATCGGCGCGCTTTTTATAATTGCGACCGAAAGAGTCTTTGTTAATATCATCGAGAAAATGCATAAAAAGTTTATTAGCTTTTTCCGGATGAACAGAACCATGTTTTGTATTGCTTAACCTAAAAGTAAAATGCCCATACAAATTCCACAAAGGATCGTATTTTTTAATCATGTCAGCATAAGCAAGCGCAACTTGATTATAGATCATAATTGTTCACCAGGAACGCGGGTAACCCACAACCAGCATCCGCCCCTGCTAACGCAAAAAGCAGGCTTCTGCTGGATGTGGATAACCCTTGAAAGGAGAATGATGAAACTGCTGTTGTCGCTCTGATCGCTGTTGCTGTTATGATAGGCGTTGTTTTTCGTCTGCTGAAAAAGTGAAAATCTCCGAGAGAAAAGCTAGACCTCCCGGAGATCTGCCGCTGAACACTTCCCACAGCAAAGTTATGATATCGAAAATTGCTATTGACTAATTTTATAATATTGCTTATATTAATCACGAAATTTGCCACCTTCAATCGTAAATTTCAGTTCCAAACCCTGATCGCTATGCGAAGCTTTCAGGGTTTTTTATTACTTCTTTTTTGATTCATTTAAATTACCAACCATTTTTTTAAATACCTTCATCACGCCTAGAACAGTTACAGGACTATCCACATCACCATAAAGTTTCATCGCCTTTAATTGCTCATCAATTAAAGAATTTAAATAGCCGGAAAATGACAAACCCTTTTCCTCTAACCAAATTCTGATCTCTTCAACCTTCTCTTCATCTAATGTTATTGTATAGCTCTTTTTCATTTTTTTATTGTCCCCCATATTAAATACATAGTCAAGTTTTATTTTTATTTATTTTCTTTTAAGGAACCCACAATAATTTTCTAAAACATAATTATATCGAGAACGCTGAATTTCGTTCATATCAGCCCATTCTTTTTCCCACTTCGGCAAACAAACTTTTTTAATCAATTCAGCAATGCGAACCGCCAAAACAAGCAAAAAATCAACCTTTATTATTTCCTTCATTTCGAAATCTCCTGGCCAGCAAATGCGTTCCTGCGCTGTATGCTCGGAGCCGCTTTGCTGGCGCGCTCGTTTAATGAATAAATGATTTATGAATTTCAATAATCGTATTATCAAGCTTTTCCTCCATACATTTTAAAACATCATCACCTGATAAATTTTTCCCTTCACAATCTCCACTTTTCAAATCCTCACACACCATACAATTCAAACCCTCAACGCTACCAGAAACAACATCTGGAAAATGCATTAACATTATTAAACCAAACTTTTCATGATCGACTTTTAACATTTTTCTTCTCATAATTTTTGAATTTTAAATGCAACTCGACTGTTCAAGCCAATGTCGAGTTGCTTTCTAGCAACCAGCTTGATATCCGCTGTTGTCAAACGCATGAGCGACTCACAACGCAAAAGCACATCGTTCTTAAACTTGTTACAATGCGCTAGCAGCGAATATTTCCGGAACCTGATATGATTCCGCCA
>CAIOJS010000486.1 GCA_903858655.1 uncultured bacterium
AGATTTAATCGCCAAGTTAATTCACGAATAAAAATCATTAGTTTTGCTAACTTTGCAACTTCCCGCATCCCTATTATAGTCCCGATTTCAGTTGGAGTTTGCAGTCAAAAACATTCTCCAAAAAAAAATTTTTTTAAAAATTCATTCCATATTAAAAAAATCTTTTAAATTTGCAGAAAAAAAATATCAAGTACTATCTATCCATTTAAAAAAGAAATATTATGTCATCAACTTCAGAAACCGGACACGCAAAAAATGTATCAAATTTCGAAACACTGAAAATATCTTGCACCGACTTTGGTATTAGATATAATCCATCGAAAGCCAGCATCAAGCTCCCTGCCCTCGGCATAAAATATACTGCTGCTAATGCTGAGCTTACCAAAGTTCGTCATTTGTTGCCGCTTTACGAAGCCCCCAGCAATGCTCGTAAAATTTTATTCAAACCATTTACCAAATTGATTACTAACATCGTAAATGCTGTGAAAGCATCCGATGTAACGATTGAATTTATTGCAAATGTGAAAACAATTGCTCGCAAACTTCAGGGCAAAAGAGCCACTCCAAAAATTGTTGACGACCCTGCAACTCCCGAAGATGAAAGCAAAAAAAGCATTTCAGCTTCGCAAATGAGTTTCGACATGCGCATAGAAAACTTTGGAAAACTTATTGAACTTCTTGAGTCGAACGACGGATATGACCCTAACGAACCGGAATTAACGACAGCGACTCTTACGGCTTTGCGCGCATCTATGATTGCCGAAAACACGGCAGCAAAAACAGCCTACACGCCTTTGGATAATGCTCGCATATCAAGAGATGTGGTTTTGTATGATCCTGAAACTGGATTGGTGAAAGTTGCTACGGATGTGAAATCGTATGTAAAAAGTGTGTTTGGCGCCACAAGTGATGAATTTAAGCAGGTTAGCAAGCTTAAGTTTGTTGTGATAGAAAACAAATAAAAGGAAACTACCTACCACAATTTAGAAACTTTTTACTGCAAAAAGGAATCTCCTTACTGTAAAAAGGAAGCTCCTTACTGCAAAAAGGAAACTTGTTACTGCAAAAAGGAAACTTGCTACTGCAAAAAGGAATCTGCTTACTGCAAAAAGGAATCTTCCTACTGTAAAAGGGAAATTCTTTACTGCAAATAGGAAACGAGTTACTGTAGATTGAAGAGCAGTGGAATTAAAATGGAACTACTTTTATAGATTTTCCACACACCTCTCCGCACACTTCTCCCAATCTATCGCCGCCGAAACTATCCCCCCTGCATAGCCCGCGCCCTCTCCACACGGATACAAACCCTGCCAAATCCAAAAACCATTCGGCTAAAACTAAACCCTAAAAAATTTTCTTGTATTTTTCCAAACCCAAAACCAACCAAACTGAACCTTGGAAGTTCAAAATACTCTCCATCCACAATAACATGGAATTTAGAGAGGCGCAACTTTATGTAATATAAAATCGTCATGGTGCTTATTTTTTTTGAGGAGGCTAAATTACATATTTTTTCTTAATAAAAAGTATTTCTCAATTAAAAAAATCTCATTGCATACTTATATAATTGCATAATTCAATAATTATCGCAACAGCATCACCGTCCCAACATATCTATGCTCAATATTGCCTAAATCCACCACTCGAATCTTATAAACATAGATGCCACCCGTACATATTTTACCCTTACCATTCACTTTTCCATCCCATCCTTGTTCGGGATTGGTAGTAAAGAAAATCTTTTCGCCCCAACGGTCGAAAATATATAAATCAAAATCATCTGTTTTGTAACCGATGCCATGTCCGTTAAACACGTCATTCGTGCCGTCGGCAGTCGGAGAAAATGAATTGGGTATATAATAAGCGAAAGCTTCATCCAAATGAACGTATTTGATAATCGTATCGCTACATAAGCTATTATATACAATTTGAGTCACAGGATACGTTCCGGGTGCCAAATAAGTATGTTCTGGAAACTGTTCTATAGATAAATTGCTGTTTGGGTCGCCAAAAGACCAAAGCCAACCATAAGAATTTACAGATTCATCGTAAAAATGAATCGTAGGGAAATTCATATCCGTATATTGCGGGTTAGGTGTAAATCCCGCCACAGGCGGTGGAATAACTTTTACAGAATCATGACCTATTGCCAAACAACCCGAATTAGCCCAAGCTGTCAGTGTAATATGGAAATACCCTGAACTCATGTACGTATAAGAAGGCGACATAAGGTTAGATGTATCTGCTGTGGTGGTTGGAATTCCAAAATCCCAATGTAAGGAATTAGTATCTAAGGTGCCATCATTAATATATTTGAATTGAACATTCAAGGGAGAACAACCCTCATGAGGCAAAGTTGTAAAGGTCACTACGGCTTCAGTTATTAAAGTTACTTGTACGGTTCCAGTGCCCGTGCAACCATCCGCTGAGGTTCCAGTAACGGTATAAATGGTGGTGACGGGTGGAGTAACATTTACTGGAGAGCCGCTTATACTTCCGGGCATCCAGGCATAGGTACTTGCTCCTGCGCTTGTTAATGAAGAGGCTTGCCCACTACAAACGGAAGTAGGTGATGCAGTGGCTGTAACTATTGGTTTAGAGTTGACTGTTGATGTTAATGTGGTAGTGCTGGCACATTGCCCTAAAGTGGGCGTAAAAGTGTATGTGGCACTGCTTGTATTATTAACTATTGATGGACTCCAACTACCCGTTATTCCATTAGTTGATGTTGTTGGCAATAGCGGAGCAGCCGAACCTATGCAAAAATCAGGCAGAGGATTGAAGGTAGGAGTTACGGTATTCGATACAGTAATGGTCACAGTGGCTGATGCCGTGCAACCAAGAGAAGAGCCTCCAACAGTGTAGGTAGTCGTAGCAATGGGTGAAACCGTGACGGATGCTCCAGGAAGATTACCGGGAATCCACATATAGGAAGCAGCACCTGTAGCCGTAAGTGTTGCGTTTTGTCCTCCGCAAATCGTTGTTGGAGCTCCGCTGGCAGTAACTGAAATTTGTGGATTCACAGTGACAGTTACTGTTGCTGATCCTGTGCAACTAGCTGCTGATCCTGCAACAGTGTAGGTTGTTGTTGTTGTTGGGGAAACTGTAGCTGGATTTGTAGTTAAATTTCCTGGCACCCACATGTATGATGTTCCGGTTACGGTGCTCGTTACATCTAATGAGACAGAAGCTCCTGAACAAATTGTTGCCGGAGTGGCGGTGGCAGTCAATACAGGGCTTGGATTCACTGTTATAGTATAGCTTGAAGGTGTTCCAACACACCCATTAATGGTAGGCGTTACGGTGATAGTTCCATTTATAGGTAAATTGCCGGCATTTGTTGCTGTAAAGGCTGGAATATTTCCTACTCCACTTGCTCCTAAACCAATTGCCGGATTTGAATTCGTCCACGCGAAGGTGCCTCCCGTTGGAGCACTTATAAAATTGGTTGCTGCCACCATTGTAGTGCTACACACCGTAACATTGGCAGGAACGGTAACAGTTGGTGGAGGATTAATAGTTACAGAATCAGTGGTTGTGAAAACAGGACAACTTCCATTCGCAGGTATAGTATAAGTAACGATATATGTTCCTGCGGTGCTCAAACTCGGAGTAACCGCTCCAGATGCAGCATTAAGGGATAAGCCTGCTGGAGTGGCAGAGAAGGTGCCACCAGTATAAGCTCCCGATCCAGTTAAGGTTACGGCTTGTGCAGTATTTAATGAAATGCAATAAGGCGAACCTGCATAGTTAATAGTTGCAGTTGGGCAGCAAGAAATATTGTAGCCAAACCATGTGCCGGTGCTATAGTTTCCATCAGTAGATACAAAAAGATAACAATTGGCATAAGATAATGAAAATCCGTAGTCACCCGATTGCAGTAACATAGTAGTAGTTAGTACCCCTAATTGATTATAAACATATACAGTTTTGGTATTTGCATTCCATGTGTATATTAAATTACTTGCATCCACGGCAACTGCACAATCGCAGCTTTGAGGGGAGCCAACGCCATACAACAACCCAGTGAGAGTCGTGATTACGACTCCTGTAGTCATGCTGCGAATCTTTAAGGTGCCTTGATAAAAGTCATAAAACTTAGTTCCATCTGTTGACATCCCAAAAGAAGATTGCGCACTCTGCATAATGCCAGTAAAAACTGTTGAGAATGTAGCGGCAGGCAGACTTGTTATTTTTACAATATCTCCCATATACGTTGAAACATATAACAAGCCGTCAGTAGGATTCCACGATAAGCCTCTACCATCAATTTGTATCGGATAGGTTTGTATCAAGGTCCCTGTTAAAGTGAACTTATTGACTTGCCCGGTTCCCGAATTCCCTCCGTTGATGGTGTAAAAGAAAGAGCCATCAGAAGTAATATGCATATTGTGATTTACCGGATTCTCTGTAAAAGAAATTGCAGGTGCAATTTGAGAATATGCTCTTGGAATTAAAAACGAGGCAAAAATAAATAAAATAATAATTACTTTTAGTTGAGCGTTCATTTTTTGCAAACCTTTAGTCAGGTTTGAAAGACTTCTTGTATAATAGGGGAGATTTAGAAAACGAACTAATTTACTGTGCATTGGCGTAAATGTTATCATAATGGTCTATATAAATAAATCGAATATATCTGGTTAATTAGGTTAATAGATAATAAACGCCAAAAATAAGAAAATAACTTGGTGGTTAGTGTAATTTTTTTTTAAATTATTTATAGGTAAAAAAAACAATTGAACAATCTGACAATTGAACAAATTTTTTTATCCAAACGAGTCTAGAGAGAATGCGCAAAAAGCTCACAGATTAATAAAAAACCAATCCGTTAGTTAACAAAATAATTGAATTATGAAGAAGTTTAACGTAACAGCAGCACCGTGCCGACATATTTATGTTCAACACCATTTAATTCGATGACTTTGAACTTATAGACATAAATTCCGCCCATACATATCTTAGTTTTGCCTTGCACTTTGCCATCCCATCCCTTTTCCGAGTCGTTGGTGGAGAAAATCATCTCGCCCCAACGGTCATAGATGGACATTTCGAAGGCGTCGGTTTTGAAACCGATGCCTTTGCCGTTGAAAACATCATTTAAAGCATCGGCGGTGGGTGAGAATGTATTGGGGATGTAGTATGCAAAGCCTTCGCTGATGATAATATATTTGGTAATAGTATCCGTACAGGTTCCGTTATAGACGATAAGTGTAACGGGATAGTTGCCCGGGGCTTGGTAGGTGTGTTCCGGGAATTCCTCAAAAGAAATATTGCTGTTGACTTCGCCAAACCACCATTGCCATTGGTTCGCGTTGGAGGATTCATCATAGAAATGAATCAGAGGTTGATTCATGTCGCTTATCGAAGGGTCGGCATAGAAATCGGCGACGGGGGCGGACAACACATGGATGACATCATGCCCAACGGCGTTGCAACCTGTGGTTGACATCCCCGTCAAGGTTACGACGAAATCGCCCGAATTCATGTAGGTGTATGTTGGGTTGAGCAAATTGGAAACATCAGCGGTGGTGGAAGGATCTCCGAAATCCCAATGGAGCGTGGTAGTATCTATCGTTCCATCATAGATATAATGAAATTGCACTGTCAGCGGTGCGCAGCCCTCAGTGGGCGTGGATGTGAAATGCAAGGTGGCTTCCGATATCAAGGTTACTTGTATGGTGGAAACTGCAACACATCCCCCAACGGAAGTTCCGGTCACGGTGTAGATGGTGCTGCTTATCGGGCTTACATTTATAGAAGTACCTGATAAAGCTCCTGGCATCCATGTATAAGTATTAGCTCCTGCAGCCATCAATAAAGAGCTGGCTCCATAACAAATAGAATCAGGAGCAGCCGAAACGGTTACGGTCGGTATGGCATCTACTGTTGTGGTGATAGTTGTTGTTCCGGCGCATTGTCCTGCATTGGGCGTGAATGTATAGGTGCCGCTTGCCATGTTATTGATAGTTGACGGGTTCCATGTACCTATAATTCCGTTGGTGGAAATGGTTGGCAAGAGCGGTGCAACAGCGCCTTTGCAAAATGCAGGAATCGCAGCAAAGGTAGGTACAGTTTGAGGCAATACTGTAACGGTCAGAACTTGATTGGTGGGGCATGAACCTGAGCTGGGTGTGAAGGTGTAAGTCCCACTTGTAGTATTGCTTATTATAGCAGGGTTCCAAGTGCCCGTTACGCCATTGGGCGCGGTGTTACTCAATATTGGGGCGACATCTCCAATACAAAAAGATGGTATCGCGGCAAAGTTGGATAGGGTTTGTGCATTCACGGTTACGCTTAGGGTCTGCGTTGTGGCGCATTGTCCTGCATTGGGCGTGAAGAGGTATGTTCCGCTTGCGGTGTTGCTGATGGTGGCGGGATTCCAAGTGCCCGCGATGCCATTCGGCGAAGTGTTGCTCAAGCTTGGAGCTACTGTTCCGGCACAAAAGGCAGGAATCGCGGCAAAGTTGGGCGTAATTTGTGTGCTCACCGTGACGCTCATGGTGGCAGTGGTGGCACACGTGCTGCCCGTTGGCGTGAATGTATAAACCGCTGTCCCTGCGGTGGCGGTCGAAATTGTTGTTGGATTCCATGTTCCGTTAACTCCATTGTTCGATGTGTTGGGCAGGGCGGCAGGAGTGGCTCCCACGCAATACGGTCCCAAGGCGGTGAAGGTCGGTGTGATGCTTGCGGTTACCGTAACAGCCATTGTGGCGGTAGTGGCGCAGGTGCTTCCTGTTGGGGTGAAGGTGTAGGTGATAGTTCCGGCTGTTGCGGTTGAAATTGTTGCGGGATTCCATGTTCCGGCGACGCTATTGGTGGATGTTAAGGGCAGCGCGGCGGGCGCAGCTCCAACGCAGTAGGGTCCTAATGCTGTAAAGGTAGGCGTGATGCTCGCGTTGACAGTGACGGTCATCGTTGCGGTGGTGGCGCAGGTGCTGCCTGTAGGCGTGAAGGTGTAAGTGGTGTTTCCTGCCGTAGCCGTTGAAATCGTGGCGGGGTTCCATGTTCCATTTATGCCATTGTTAGATGTTGCGGGCAAAGCGGTAGGGGTTGCACCCGTACAGTAAGGTCCCAAGGCGGTGAAAGTGGGCGTGATGGTCGAATTCACTACGACAGCCATCGTCGCTGTGTTGGCACAAGGACTGCCCGTGGGGCTGAAGGTATAGGTGACGGTTCCCGCAGTGGCCGTCGAAATCGTTGTTGGGTTCCACGTGCCTGCCACGCCATTGTTCGAGGTGGTGGGCAAAGCGGCAGGGGCGGCTCCCACACAATATGGTCCTAATCCCGTAAAGGTAGGTGTCGTGGATGGGTTCACGGTGATGCTCATGGTGGTCGTGGTGGCGCATTGTCCGGCGGTGGGGGTAAATGTATAGACGGTGGTGCCTGCCGTAGCGGTCGAAACGGTGCTTGGGCTCCACGTTCCTGTTATTGAATTCGTGGAAGTGGTGAGCAAGATACCCGGCGTTTGTCCCGCACAATAAGGTCCCAAGGCGATGAAAGTCGGGGTGGCACTTGCATTCACCAAAACACTCATGGTAGTAGTAATGGCGCATTGTCCGGCGGTGGGCGTGAAGGTGTAAGTGGTGGTTCCGGCTGTTGCGGTAGAGATTGTGCTCGGGCTCCACGTTCCCGTGATGCTATTGGTTGAGGTGGTGGGCAAAGCTCCCGGGGTGGCACCCACGCAATAAGGTCCAAGGTTGGTGAACAGAGGCGCCACATTGCTGCTGACGCTCACCGTTGTGCTCGCCGTGGCGGTGCATCCCGCGGCATTGGTGGCGGTGACGGTGTAGGTGGTGGTAGTGACAGGCGCGACCACGTTGGTGTTGTTTGGCACATTGCCTGCACCCCAATTATAAGACGTAAATCCGCTCGTGGCGGTCAGGGTGGATGTGGCAGGCGGACAAACCGTGGTGGGGGAGGCGGTAAGCGTCACCGTGGGAGGATTCACGTAATTGATATTTGAAATAAATACGTATTGATATTGCGTCACGCCATATTTTCCGCCGGGCGCGTGCGTTGGCGGGTTCTGATTATTATAAACAACCGTGATAGTTTTCACCTTGGCGCAGAAAGCTCCCGTGATGGTAATCCCCTGATTCATACATTGCGCTAGCAACAAATTAGCGACCAACACGCGGCTGTTTCCCACCACCGAATTGTCCACCGTGCCGGCAATAGTTGCGTTTGGAATCATCGCCGCGCCAAATTCGTCGGTGGCGCTGATGCTTACTTTATCTTGATAGTATGCCGAATTGTCACCGCTATACAATGGTTCGGTCAAATCGAAAATGTTGAAGGTGACGGGAGCCAAAACGGGTACCGTAAAGGTGAATGTGACGGTGATAGAGTTGCCCCAAGCACTCGAAGCGCCGCTCATTTCGAGTCGCATGCCAGTTTGGGCAGCGCAATTCATCGCATCGGAGCCCACCGTGCCGTTGATGCCGAGGGTGGCGACGTTGGTGCCTTGCCATTTGGTGGTGCCACCGCCTGCCACGGACGTTACCGCCACCACGCAGTTGCCTCCGACGGTCGTACTAGCCGCATTTTGAGCTATATTGATTAAAGAATACGTCTGCGCCGAGGCTCGGTTTATAGAAACGATGCTTGTGATTACAAGAAAGGCAGTAGTTAAAGTTTTTATAATGATTCTCATAAATAATTTGTTAATGGATATGGGCTAAAATCCGCTGCTAAAGTACAAAAATTCTTTATATTACAATCAAAATTTTGTAGAAATATTTTTTTATAGTATCAAGAAAAAATAATTCATGCTTTGGAAATAGTTCCATAGCATGAGGATTGCGATCTTTATACTTCAGATAGATAAAATTACATGCAATAATGTATAAATTTCTTTTGGGAAACTGTAAAAGCTAATTAATTTTTAGAAAACGAAATCTTAGTACCAAATTTCTAATCTATATATAGCATAAATGAAACTATATAAAGATAATTCCAAGATAGATGCGATTTATGTTTTTATTGAATAAGATGAAATGTGTTTACCGTTAGCTAAAACAATCAAAGCGGATACTCAAACAGTCTATCATATATCAAAAATGGTTATTGCGATAGCTATCTATTCAATATTCAAAATTAGA
>CAIOJS010000487.1 GCA_903858655.1 uncultured bacterium
GGTAATTCGCCCTAAGAATCGTCAAATGCTGGACTTGTGGGTGCGTGATGCAGGCAACTTTGATCGGCATTTGGGGTCCCCTATCTCCACTCGTAACGGGTCGTCTGATCACGCAGAAAATCCCTAAGACGAAACACAGTAGTTGTTTGAAAGGCATCATGAAAATATTAATCAACAAAGTTTGTCATAATAGTTGTGCAAACGAAATCTTGCTAAAAATAATATCAACAATCCAATGTTAATTCAATTTATCATTAAAAATATGGATATGAATCTTAGCTCAAATCATCATTCGCACACCTCAATTCTTAATTTATACATCTAAAATCTCAATTAAATTCATAGGATTCTGTATCTTTGCAGAAAAAAAAAAGATGTGGCAAAGTTTGATAGATGCGTGCGTTGATGCGTGCCAGGCGTTATATAATCAAGAGATAAAGGCGGATATCGTTCATATTCAGAAGACCAATGCTCAGTTTCGGAATGAAGCCGATTTGACGGTTATGGTGTTCCCATTGGTGAAGTTTTCGAGGAAAGCTCCCGAGCAAACCGCTCAGGATATAGGGAATTATCTGAAAAACACGGTGGACTATGTGGAAGATTTCACGGTGGTTAAGGGTTTTCTGAATTTAAAGATAGCAAGCAGCTTTTGGATTTTGTTTCTGCAGCGGAATTTCAACGATACGCGCTTCAGCATACAAGAAACGGACAGTTCACTCGCACCTATCATCGTGGAATATTCATCTCCCAATACCAACAAACCCTTGCATTTGGGGCATATCCGCAACAACCTTTTGGGCGATTCCATTTCGCGCATCCTGAAAGCCAATGGCAAAAATGTGCTTCAGGTGAACTTGGTGAACGACCGCGGCATTCATATCTGCAAGAGCATGTTAGCCTGGCAGAAGTGGGGCAATGGCGAAACTCCTGAGTCGTCGGGGCTGAAAGGCGACAAGTTGGTGGGCAAATATTACGTTTTGTTTGATACGCATTACAAGCAACAAATTACGGAATTGATAGGGGCGGGGATAGGCGAGGAAGAGGCTGCAAAACAAGCCCCGTTGATACAGGAAGCACAGACAATGTTGGAACGTTGGGAGGCAGGCGACACTCAGGTCAGGGAGCTTTGGAAGCGGATGAACTCCTGGGTGTATTCGGGATTCGATGTCAGCTATGCGAGCATGGGCATTTCGTTCGATAAGCTGTATTATGAGTGCGAAACCTACCTTTTGGGGAAGAATGTGGTGCAAAAAGGGCTCGCGGATGGCGTATTCTATAAGAAAGAAGATGGGTCGGTGTGGATAGATTTGACGGATGAAGGCTTGGATGAGAAGCTGTTGCTGAGAGCAAACGGCACTTCGGTCTATATGACACAAGATTTGGGAACGGCTGTCACGCGTTATGAAGAGATTCATCCAGAAAGGATGATTTACGTGGTGGGCAACGAGCAAAACTACCATTTCGACGTATTGAAAAAGGTGTTGAAGAAGATGCACTACACTTGGGCGGATTCCATTCGCCATTTCTCATATGGGATGGTCGAACTCCCCGAAGGAAAGATGAAGTCGCGGGAAGGTAAAGTGGTGGACGCCGACGATTTGATAGCCGAAGTGATAGAAACCGCCCGCCAAACCACTTTGGAGTTGGGCAAACTAGAGAATTTCGATTCGGAGGAAGCGCTGAATCTCTTCCGTATCCTAGGACTCGGCGGGTTGAAGTACTTCATCCTGAAGGTGGATCCTTTAAAGAACATGATGTTCAATCCGAAAGAATCTATTGATTTTACAGGCAATACTGGTCCTTTTATACAATATACGTATGCGCGCATTCAATCCTTGTTGCGCAAATCCGACAAGGAAATCGGGGCGTTGAACGTATCTTCCAACATAAATATAAATGAAGAAGAGCGCGAACTCCTACATCTGTGCAGCGATTTCGACCGCATTTTGCACCTGGCGGCAGAGGAGTTGAGTCCGGCTCATATCGCCAATTATACCTTCGAATTGGCGAAGCAATACAACCAATTCTATCAGCGCATCACCGTGTTGAAAGAAGACAATCAGGAGCTTCGTGAGTTTCGGATCGCCTTGTCGCATTTCACCGCAATCATCATCAAAAATGGGATGAGCCTGCTGGGTATCGAAGTGCCGCAGCGTATGTAAAAACTCGATATCCCGCCAAGTAAAGAAAAAAATCATCACGTTTGCGCTAAAATAAGCTTGATACGTTAAAATAACATAATATTCTTAGCCATACGCAATATCTATAATGCGGGTGCGTTTTTCAATCCTAATCAATATATTATAAAAATGAAAAAGTTAATTTTAATACTGATCATCCTCGTCGGTTTCGGCTTGAACGGCATGAGTCAGAATGACACTATCAGCAAAAAATCATCCTGCTGCAAAAAGACATGCTGCATGAAGATTGCCGGCATATCTGTGGATATGGGTTCGTTTAATTATCGAACCATCCATAAAGGCGATAAAGATTTCGACCCTATGCAGGATAACAAGGGCAGCTTCAGCATGGGTAAAGGCTTTTCGATGATGAACGGCAACAACGGCAACTCTAACGCGCGCAAAGAGTTGACATTCGAAATTGGTTTCAATCCCTATTGTAAGAAAACGGGCGAAGTGAACAAAAAACGCGAGTTTTCCATCGGTTTCTTCTACTCAGGTTCGGATTTGACGAATCGCAATACCGAGAAATTCAACTCGATGGTGGGCGACACCTTCTCTTTCAACCAAGTGTTGTATCAAACGGATACTATGGTACGTTCGCGCAGCATCAATCGCGAATCTGCCAATGTGCTGGGCGTGAGCGCTAAATATTTGTTCAAGACCGACCCCGAGAAACGTTTCTCACTGTTCACAGGCATAGGTTTGAAGTTCGCTTGCACCATCACATCACGCGTTTACACGCGCAATACCGAAGATACGGCTATTTCAGTTAACTATTACAATGCCAAACCCAATTTCAGTCAATTCGATGATGCTAACAACATCGGCACAAGCGATATATGGTACCGCGGAAAATCCGATGCTACGCTGTTTACCAGTGTGTTTGCTCCCTTTGGCGTCAACATGCGTTTGTGTAAGAAGAAAGAGATTTGGAACCAGATGAACATCTTTATGCAAGGCATCGTGGGTTTGGAACTAGAATCACAGATAAAAGGCTCGACCCATCTGAATCCTTTCATGGGTTGCAGCGTAGGCTTTAAATTCGACTTCCAATAATATCCAATTTCGTCCTTCTTTCAATCAATTATATATCTATAAAACAAAAGGCTTACCTGAGTTAGGTAAGCCTTTTTTATATGCGCAATAGTTACAGATATTGCGCACCTTGAGCGTAAATCCATCTTTATTTAAGCGTACAAGTGCCACCTCCATAGAAAGTAACCAAGTCGTCGCAAGATTTTTGTGCGGCTTTTTTCGTCACATTATTATACGGAGTCACTAAAGGGGTGGTCGAAGTTGGAAACGTGCATGTGCAAGTATAATCTTTTTTGCACGATGAGAACGAACATACTGCTATTATAGCAATGATAATACATAATCCTGTTGTTTTTTTCATAGTTTACTGTTTAAGTTTTTCCGCATCACTAGGCAGTTCGGTAACGCCCCGTTTATTTGAGTGGGTTCTGGACTCCACTGTGTCTATTTTGCTACTGCAACATTACGAAAAATATTAATACGCGCAGCAAAAGTTGAAAAATATTTTTTTCGCTTTCGCGGAATGTGACGCGAGCCTATTGAAAAACATTGGGTTACAATCGTAATCTTTTTTGAGACACTGCAACTTTTTTTTTTGGAAGATACAAAGTTGTTTGATGCTGAAAAGCTGAAGGATAAGCCAACTCCGAAAAGCCACAATCTTGCCACAAAGGCACTAAGACTCAAAGAAAAACAAAGTGTCTAAGAGTTGTTTGTATAATATGACATCGCTTTGTGACCCTTTGTCTCCTTGTGTCTTTGTGGTATTTTTTTTCCTTGTGTTTTTCGTAGGCGGCTTTGAGATTTAGCATTTTTGAAGAAAGATTTCTTGAAAAAAAAACAAGCATATTGGCTGTGCATATCAATATATTTTATACTTTCGTAAAAAAATCGAATCATGACCTCAGAAGAAAGCACACAACTAAAAATAAAAATAATCGAAGCCTGCAAACAACATCAGTTCATCACCATCGCCAACCTCAAGCGCGAAATGGACGAACATCAGCAAATGGCAAATGACTATGGACCGCCCAAAGACCGCTACGACGCATTTCGCTCCCAGATGCTACGCCGCCGCGACATCTTCGCCGAACAAATGCAAAAAGCCAACGAAGAACTCATCGTGTTGGACAAAATAAACCCTAAAGAAATCATCACGAAAGTAGAATTTGGTGCCATAGTCCACACCGACAAACAGACACTCTTCATCGCCACAAGCTTAGGTAAAATCACTGTGGACAACGAAGATTTTTTCTGCATATCGCCCGCCGTGCCCATCTACAAAGCCATGCAGGGCTTAAAAATCGGCGACACCGCTGTGTTCAACAACAACAAAATGTTGATAAAGGATATTTTCTAAGGGAATCTCGCGAGGGCTGGATAAAGAGCGGAGAGAGGGGGATTCGAACCCCCGGTCCGCCTTACGACGGACAACGGTTTTCGAGACCGCCGCATTCAACCGCTCTGCCATCTCTCCTGTTTCAGTTTGCAAAACTACTACTTATCTGCCATATAATCGCTATTAAAATAAAAAAAACTGCACCGAAGTGCAGTTTTTCTTGTCGTGCGACTATTATTTTATCTTAAAACGGAAGCCGGCGTAAATCGTTCTGCCCGCCGTCGGACCCCATGTCATCGAGGTGTCGAAGTGGGTATGATAGGGCAAGAATGGTTCCGTGATGGGGTCTTGTTGTCTAAAGTTCAAGAGGTTTTCCACGCCGAGATACAAATCTATCTCATGCTTAAAATGCTTCGTAATCTGCGCATTCAATATGGTATAGATAGGGGAGTAGGCATAATCGCGTCTCACGATGCCGGGCATCTTACTTTGGTCGGCAATGCGGGCAGGTCCGTTGACTTGCGCCGTGAAATCGAATTTCCATTTATCAAAACGCGTGGCATAACTCAAGGTCACCAAACCTTTATATTTCGAAGTGAGGGCGCGTTCCTGCAATTTGCCTTCCGTGGTCTGCTTGGCGTCATTAATTCTGAAAGCCGCCAACACCGTGAAGCGTTTCACGGGCTCGAAGGTCAACTGTATCTGATAGCTATTTGAAAATGATTTGCCCGTACTGTCTTTCAAGTTATACACATCAGCAATGGCGGGGTCTCTATCCAAATCCACCACCACTTGATTGAAGAAATCGGTGCGATACAAATCCAAATCAATTTCCGCTTTGCGGTTAAACATCTTGAACTCCTTCACCAAATTCACCCCATAATTGGCTGCCTTTTCCTGCGCCAATGGTGCTTCAATTTTAATGATTTTTTGACTTGCTAGGATGGACATATTTTCAGAGATGATATTCGCAGAGCGATATCCGAGTCCGGCTGAGGCGCGTAGCGTAAGGTTTTTTGCAATCTTCAATTTGATATTGGTGCGAGGCGTAACAAACATGCCGTAGCGAGTGCTATAGTCGGCTCTCACACCCAAAATGAAGGAGAATATATCCGTATTGGTATAAGTATATTCAAAGAAAGCACCGCCAACAGCTTCCGAGCGATTGAAGTTATACACCACAGGGTTTAGGTTGGTTTCGGGCGAGAGCGTAACCACATCGTGCATCGAAACGATGCTGCCGGGAGCCAAGGTTTGGTAGATATATGTGAACTGAGTCTGCTTATAATTTTCAATATAATCATCATATAAGAAACTCGCACCCAAAGAAAACTTATGATCAGTAGTGCCTATTATAGATTGATAAATCAAATTGCCATATACACTCTTTTCGATGCCCACATAATTGTTTACGCCGAAATATCCCTTTTGGTCGTGATAAATCCCCGAAAGAATCAGCCCGACGCTCTTATAAGGCTTGTCTTTAAACATGAAACCGTTCTTCCAGAAAGCTTCCGCGCGGCTAGTCGTCATGCCGAAACCGTAAGGCAAGCTCATGTTATTGATTTTCGCCGTGTCGAGCGCGAAGCTCTTTTTGTCATAATCGGTGGTGCCGCCGCTGCGATTCTCATACATATATTTAATACCGAAACGCGACACGAACTTATTGGGGTTGATATAGTCCCAACGATTGAACACATTGATGGTATAAAGCTTCGGAATATCCATAAACTTATCCGCTTTTTTCCAATGGATTTGGTTGCCCGAAGCATCGGTAAGCAAACTCATGTTATCGGTGTTCACCGCATTGATGGTGGTGGAATCTATCTTATTTATCTCACGATTAAACCAATCGCCGTGCACCATAATCATCGTACTCAACTTCTCGGTGAGATTGAAGGCAGCATTCACATTGGCTTCCAAGCGTGTTTTTTCATTTCCGTAGATATTCACAAAAAGCTTCTCAGAATTGGCAGGCTTTTTATACTCTATATTTATCTGTCCGGTGGTTGATTCATAGCCGTTGATTACTGATGATGTTCCTTTCGAGATTTGTATGCTTTGCATCCACGAGCCCGGGATGTAGTTCAGTCCGTAAGAAGACGCCAAACCGCGTATCAGAGGAATGTTTTCGGTTTGTATTTGGCTATAGATACCCGATAAGCCTAGCAATAGTATCTGTTTTGCCCCTGTGATAGCATCGCTATACGACACGTCCACCGAAGCATTCGTCTCGAAACTCTCCGACAGATTGCAGCAAGCTGCCTTATACAATTCGGTTGTCGTAACGATTTGCGTCTTCCGAGGATCCAAATGCGACATGAAGCTGCCATCCATTTTTTCGTTAATCTCCACTTGCGCTAGCTGCACATTGCTGCGCGTCATCACATGGGTGATTTTGCTTTCGTCTGCAGTGATAGTCAGGGTATCTGTTTTGCAGCCAAGCATACTAAAAATTAAACGTAAGTCGCTTACGCCTTGCTTTAATAATTTAAACTTCCCGTCTGCATCAGTCGAAGTGGCATTGGAGGTGCCATACCAATATACCGTCACGCCCGGAACAGGATTTTTTTCATTTTTCTCGTTCATATCATATACCGTACCCGATATGTTTTGAGCGAAAGATGCCACCGTATTCATCAATAGGAATAGTGCAGCGATTATAATTTTGTTTTTCATGGTGTTTGCCTTTTTTATTTTATTGAAAATAAATTAATTACATAAGGATTTAATCATGCTTATATACATCATGAAATAGTAAACCCTCAAACAGTCTGAAAGCTAAATAGCTTTATTTAGGAAGGCAAATCCGTCTTGATATTCTTAATGAAATGTAGCAGTTTGATGCCAAAAAGCTGTAAGGTAGGCGGGCGATATTCTGACAATGCCGAAATATATTGTACTTCCTCCACTGAAGAGTTAAACAATGCGAATGAAGCGATATTCAGCACAAGCTTTATTAGATTGTTGCTCGAAAATTGATAATTAAATATGGTAGCTATCTTAGCAAATTTGTTCTCATTCTTGCAGCAAGGCACTTTGCCAACGGCGCAAGCATCTTTTGAGTTGCTCGCAGCAGACATTTCACAACATGAAGTTGTACTGCCAAAGATTTCAGGAAAAAAGGCGACTTTCGTAGTGCCCGACATGTGGCAGGAGTGCATTTGCATAGATATACCACTCGTGCTAATTGCAAAAGCAATTAAACAAATGATGGCTACCGATTTCTTTACAAAGTGCATTTTTTTCTATTTAGGTGCAAAGGTACTTATTTGTTTTGATATGGAAGAAATAATTTTTCTTAATTAATCATAATATGTCAAATCTTGAGAATTGGTTGATCCCGACACTGCATGTATGAAACAGGTTGGGTAAATTGAGTTTAATAGTAGGAGGGCTATTTGCAAGCTTCGCACAAAGGGGGACAGGCATGCTAATTTTTAGTCGTGACGCGCTTGGATTCGCACTCCGACATGAAGGCAAATAGGCAGAGGCTAAAGCGATAAAGGAGACAGAGGTAAAGTTTACCGCAGCTACAACTGAACAAGGAGTCTGACTGAGCCAGAATTGTCTTGCTTATGGGTAGGAATACAAACAAAAAAACCACTGAAAATATTAGATTTTCAGTGGTTAGTATCAACTCAAATTATAAAGCCTGCGGAGAAAGGGGGATTCGAACCCCCGGAGGTGTTACCCTCAACGGTTTTCAAGACCGCCGCAATCGACC
>CAIOJS010000488.1 GCA_903858655.1 uncultured bacterium
CAGGACGTCTACGACTTCTTCTTCGACGTAAACGGCCACCTAACGGCCAAAGGACTTCAGCGTTTGGATGACATGTTGCGGCCAGCCATCATGTCAGGCTTTCTTTCCGACATGCTCACGGCCAGCCTCGCCAAACATTCGCGTGTCTTACGGGAGAATCGGTACTTCAACGGCCATCCAGACCTGATTGTCCAAGGGGTGTATCGCGACAACGCCGCAAAAGCCGGCGCGGACGGGGTGGAGATCAAGACCACGCGAAAATCAGGCGGTGCCGTGGATACGCATGGAGCCCGAGAACAGTGGATGTGCGTGTTTGTTTATGACGTGGACACGGAAACAGAACCGGCCATGAACCGAAGGCCTATGATGTTCAGAGAGGTATATCTCGGTCACGTGACCGTTGATGACTTTCGGAGGAATCTCTGATGGGTCCTATTCGGGCTTAGGGTTTTTAGCTAATGCCAATCCTGCAGATTCTACGATTCACATAACGTTTTCCTCCAATTCTTTTCACAGCTTTCCTGATGGCACTCTACTTCATCTTAAGTTTCTCTATCTTGGAATCAATTCGAGTCAATTAAGTTTTATGAATACGAGCGAAGTAACTCAAGGGGCGACTATAGTTTATCCTACTTATACCAACGGGGGAATACATACTCGTGCCGACAATACTTGCAAAGCAGCCTTAGTTGGTACAACAGCCGCTGCTGGAAGTGATTTTTCCGTTCAACTAAAGTACGAAGGATTCGGGAATACTGTAGGATCTATCACCCAAAAAATTAAATTTGATGCTTCCAAAGTAAGCTATACAGGTTTGACCTCCTCGGGCACTTTGACAGGTGCTATTGGTAGTGCCAACAATGGTATTTTGACCATAGTGTGGACCAATTCATCCGGAGCGAATATCAGTTGGAATGCTAACGGGATAAACCTACATTTTCAATACATTGGAAATACATCCACTACTATTGAATTCTATTCAGGCAGTTTGATTACAGACAAAACCTCAGCGAATATCGCTGTTAGTTATAGTAACTGTATTATATCACCTGAAATCACCACAGCAACAGCTACCATTGGTTCAATTGCGGGCATTCATCAGGGAGACGATTTTAACGTGCCTATCACCTTTAGCAACTTCCCATATAACGAAGCAGATGGTGTTAGAGCTATGACACTGACCTTGCCTTATGACAACTCTAACTTAGATTATATCGGTGTTCTTGCGGGGTCCAATATATATGGGGCTACTGTGCAAAAAGTAGGAGCATCCATCAATATTAGTTGGACCGATGGTGCCACATCGAATATCAATGGAGATTTTTTGAGGTTACGATTCAAATATGTGGGTATTGGTGCCGCTACTATTAGCTTTGGAGCAGCTTGTTCATTTGTTTCTCTTGCCGGGAATCAGGTACAAGTAGCTTATACAAATTCTAGCATTACTCCTGCAACGTCAGCCTATATAGCATCAATCGGCTCTGTTTATGCCGTACAAGGGAGTCAAGTTTTGGTTCCTATAAGTTTTGCGAACCTGCCAACCAACATGGGTGCAGTTACGTTGATGCTAACGTATGATGCGAGTAAGCTTTCGTATGTAGATGTTCAAAACAATAGTAGTAATGCAACAGTAGGAGTGAAGGCTCCCAATAACATTAAAATCTCATGGGCAAATGCAACAGCAAGCGATATAAATGGGGTGTTTTTGAAACTTCGTTTTCTAAGAACGGCATCCAACTGTGATGCGGCTGCAGCCATTAATTTCGTTCCTCGATGTGAGTTGGTAAACATTTCAACCGCTATCATTCATGCCGTTTGGATCAACGGAGATGTGCATGGGAACCCTGATGCGCCGAATGCCATTACAGGAATAGCTGATGTATGCGTTGGATTAACTACTACTTTTGCCAGCACTACTGCAGGTGGTGTTTGGACTAGTGCTACGCCAGCAAACGCAAGCATACATCCCTCCACAGGAGTTATAACAGGAGTGGCAGATGGAACATCTTTGATCACTTATACCGTAACCAACAGTATCGGTTGTACAAACACAGCCACAAAAACCGTGGCAGTTCACGCCAACCCTACAGCCCCTGATGCCATAACAGGAACAGCGGAGGTTTGTGTGGGTTCCACCACAACTTTTGCAAGCACCACAGCAGGTGGTGTGTGGACAAGCGCTACGCCTGCAAATGCGACTATCAATGCATCTTCAGGAATTATAACAGGAGTGGCAGCAGGCACATCATTAATCACCTATACGGTGACAAATAGTTACGGATGCACGAATATCACTACGCAGCTAGTCACCGTAAATGCACTTCCTATGCCCACTACTACGGGTTCAACGTCAGCATGTACGGGAGAAACAGCTTCTATCTATAACGTGGACGATGTTGTAGGACATACTTATTCTTGGAGCGTTGTTGGTGGAAGTTTTTCTCCAACAACAGCTCATACGATAACTGTTACATGGGGTTCAGCCGGTGCAGGCACCGTAGATGTAACTGAAACCATCAGCGCGACGGGATGCTATAAAGCAGCCGCTCAAAAAGCAATTGTAATTTATCCCACCTCCGTAGGAGGAAGCATTAGCGGCACATCTACTATAACGTATGGTTCCTCCACAGGAACCTTGACATTAGGAGGCTATGTAGGCACCATTCAACGATGGGAGAAAAGACTAAATAATGCTGTGAGTTGGACACAAATTGCCAATTTCAATGCTACGTATTCAGAGAGTCCTAATGCTGCCGGAACATGGCAATATAGAGCATTTGTGAAAAGTGGCGTATGTGCTGAAACTAGTTCCGATGTGTTCACTCAGACAGTGAATAAAGCTCCATTAACTGTGACGGCTAATGATAAAACAAAGGTTTATGGAGCAACGGATCCGACTTTAGATTATACGGCAGCAGGTACTTTATATTTTGGTGATACTTATTCGGTGATAACAGGTATGAGTTTAAGTACTACAACCACAGCTGCTGCAACATTTGGAACACATACAATTTATGTTTCGGGAGGCACAGCCGATAACTACTCGATAACTCATGTGTCAGGCACGCTCACCGTCAGCAAAGCGGCTGCATTAACCGTAACCGCAAATGACAAATCGAAAGTATATGGCGAAGCTGACCCTACCTTAGATTATTCGGTAATAGGCACATTATATTACAGCGATGCATCCTCCGTGATTACAGGTGTAGGTCTTAGCACTACAACCGGCTATGCTGCTACATACGGAACTCACGTGATTACAGTTTCGGGAGCAGTAGCAGATAACTACAACCTTACGCTGGTGAATGGGACTCTCACCGTTGGTAAGGCAACATTGAGCATCATAGGAGCAAGCACTCATAACAAACCATACGATGGAACCAATACAGCGAGCGTTACTGATGGCACATTGGTAGGCGTACTTGCTGGTGATGTTGCCAATGTGGTATTACATCAAACAGGAACTTTTGGACAAACAAACATAGGTACGGGCATATCCATTACCGCTACATGCAGCATTTCAGGTTCAGCATCGTATAATTATTCATTATCACAGCCGAGTTTGACCTCAAGAGATATCACAGCCGTAACGCTAACAGTAAGTGGTGCAACTACTCATGATAAAGTGTATGATGGCACCAATACGGCTAGTGTAACGGACGGAACATTACTGGGTGTTGTCAGCGGAGAAGAAGCGAATGTTATCCTAAATCAAACAGGAACTTTTGCTCAGAACTATATTGGAATTAGCATCCCAATTACTGCTACCTGTAGCATCTCAGGTTCAGCATCGGGAAATTATCTGTTGACACAACCAAGTTTAACCGCTAAAGATATCACAGTCATTGCTCTAAGCATAACAGGTGCTATCACCCATGACAAACAATATGATGGCAACAATACTGCAAGCATAACAGACGGTGTGTTGATCGGTGTACTAATCAGCGAAGTGGCAAACGTGACCTTTCATCAAACGGGGATCTTCGCACAAACAGGCATAGGAACTTCCATAGCGATAAACCCTTTATGCACGATTAGCGGATCAGCAGTGGGCAACTACACCCTGACACAGCCGAGTTTGATAGCCAGAAATATTACTCCGGTTCAACTTACGCCTCATATTACGGCAAATGATAAATGCTTTGATGGGAACACCGCTACTACATTAAGTGCTCAATGGGTGACCGGAATGGTAAATGAGGAAACAGATGTAACAGTAACTGTTGGCGCTAAAAGCTTCGACCTTACAAGTGCTGGTAGCAGAACTGTAACGGCAAGCAATCTCACACTTGGTGGCACAAAAGCTAGCAATTATGTGTTAGCATCCGGAGCCACAGCCACTGATATAGCACTTATTTATGCTTTACCTATTGCAGACGATATTTCAGGTGCTAATGCCGTGGTTATGGGCAATACCTTAGCTTTATCTTCAAACGCATCCCCAGGAAATGGTAATACGTATGCTTGGATTTCTACTCAAACGAATGTTGCAACGGTTGATGCTAGCGGTGTATCCATTGTCCTGCATCCTGTAAGTATAGGAACAACGAATGTTAGATATACTGTTACAGATGGCACAACCCAATGCATTAATACCGCGAATACTTTTGTGGTAAACGTTACGGGTAGAATCTCAGGTAATGTAAGCTATGACAATGCGTATGCCACACTTCTTAATAATATTACCATCACCTTGAAAGATAATAGTGGTAATACGGTAGCTACCACCACCACCGGTCTCGACCTGACAGGAATAAATGGAAATGGTTATTATGAATTCAACAACAATCTCTCTGCAGGCACCTATACGGTAAGTGGTAGTTATACGAATTCATTTGGAGGAAACAATGCAACAGATGCTTTGGTGGTGCAACGCAGAGCTATTGGTGTGATGACGCTTTCGCCTCTTAGAACCATGGCAGCAGATGTAAATGTCAGCGGGGGTATAACTGCTTTGGATGCTTTATACATTAAACTCAGAACAGTAGGAACCATCACCTCCTATCCCGCCGGCAATTGGAAATTTGAAACCCCATCCGTCACATTAACCGGAAGCAGCGTGGTGCCCATAAAAGGGCTTTGTTTTGGTGATGTAAACGGGTCCTACATTCCTCAATTCAGCAAAGATGTAGAAACTTATCAGCCTGTCATTGCCGATAACACAGTACAGATTCAAAAGGGAATCCCGTTTTTGTATGAAGTGAGATCAGAAGCTATCGCCAATTTAGGTGCTATGACCTTGGTGATGAATTACGATAACAGCATTTATGAAATTCAGGAGCTTAGTTCAACTTTTGAGAACTTAAACTATGAAATACAGAATGGAAAAATTATAGTTGCATGGTCCGATTTCAATGGAAAAACTATCAGTGATAAACAAGCGCTGTTTACTTTGCTCATCAAAGCAAAGGAAACACCCACAGCCGAAACACAAATATTCTCTGTAGTGAATGTGACAGAATTTGCTGATGTAAACGCGGACGTGCTTGACAATGTTCGATTGAAGTTGGCGAATGTAATCACACGCACGGCTACCGAGATTAGTGTCATGAGTTTTCCAAACCCTTTCAGGGAAATAAGCACTATCTCTTATACCTTGCCTGAGAATAGTTCGGTGAAAATCACCCTAAAGAATGTGCTGGGACAATCTATCGCCACCATATTCGATGGAACGAAAGAAGCCGGATTCTTTACTGTTGAGATTAATGCTGATGATTTTAACTTGACGAGCGGACTGTATTTTTATACTTTCGAGGTAAAAAGCAATACGAGTGTATTCAACAAAACAAATAAGTTAGTGGTTGAAAAAAAATAATGGCTAAGGAATAAAAGGATGTGTAGGGAGCAACTACGCATCCTTTTTTATGATGTTTAATATATACTATCTTACTGGCAGAAAATACCAGCAATATGTAGGTGATTAATCTCTATTTTTAAAATCACGTTTCCCATTTACTATTTATCCATATTCAGAATGTTTAGGGTGGTTTAAATAAAAATAATTCTGAGAAATAAAATAATCTGCAAATTCAACCGTTTCAAGGAAATCTGAAATAAAAAGGTTAGATATTTCAAGGCTTCTCGCTACAGAATAAAAAAAAAGCCTTGTTTTCACAAGGCTTTTTTTATGTAAACTATATTGGCTATCCCTTATAAAAAGGTGTCTTCACCACTTTCGCTTTGATAAGTTTCTCACGTATCTTGATATAAATTTCAGTATCCAATTTCGAATAGGCTGTTTTTACATAACCCATTCCGATATTTATCTGAAGAGAAGGAGCCATAGTCCCCGAAGTTACTTCACCAATCAGGTTGCCATCCGCATCACAAATTTCATAATAATGACGGGGAATACCACGATCAATCATTTCAAAACCCACCAACTTGCGTGTAACGCCTTCTTGTTTTTGTTTTAAATTATAGTCTTTATCTATAAAATTCTTTTCATCTGTAAATTTAGTGATCCATCCTAAACCACCTTCCATTGGAGACGTAGTGTCATTGATATCATTTCCATACAAACAGAAACCCATTTCCAAACGTAATGTATCACGCGCTGCCAATCCAATTGGTTTAATACCGAATTCTTTTCCAGCTTCCATCACAGCATTCCACATTAATTCTGCATATTGATTTGGAAAATACACTTCACATCCACCCGAACCTGTATAACCTGTTGTGGAGAAAAGAATATCATCTATACCGGCAAATTTCAATACTTTAAACGTATAATATTCCATATCGGTAACAGTCGTATCTGTCAATTTTTGCATAGCTTTCAACGCCAAAGGTCCTTGAATAGCCAATTGAGAAGTTCCATCCGAAGCATTGGTAAGTTTCGCACCAAGATTATTGTTTTGATTTACCCAAGCCCAATCTTTATCAATATTAGCAGCATTAACCACCAAAAGAAACTTCTCGGCATTGAAACGATAGACCAATAAATCATCTACTATACCACCTTTACCGTTAGGGTAACATGAATATTGAACTTTGCCATCCCAAAGCTTTGAAGCATCATTGGAAGTAACATACTGAACAAATTCAAGTGCTTTGGGACCTTCCACCCAAAATTCGCCCATGTGTGAAACGTCAAACACACCGAGTGCTTTGCGTACAGTTTCATGCTCAATAAGAAGACCTTCATACTGAATGGGCATATAAAATCCTGCAAACTCAACCATCTTGGCACCGTTCGCTTCGTGAATTGTTTTAAATGCTGTTGTTTTCATTGTTTAGTTTTTATTAATTAAGTAAAAAATAGAGTGTTAGTAACTTTAATGCTAAAATCATTGTATAGACAAAAGATTTCATTTGGCAAAAATATAAATTTTTAAGCTACTAATTTCAATTTATTTGAAAAAATTTCATTACGTTTGCGAATCACATGTAAAAATATTGTTTTATCTTTGACCTTTATTTGTAAAATCTAAAAAATGTTTTCCATAAAATTGAATCTTCCACGCTGGCTAATCTTCTGCATTGACATAGTAATCTGCGTATTCTCTGTAGTGCTTGCATATTTGCTGCGCTTTAATTTCGACTTGCCCCAACAAGACTTAATCACCTTGCCAAAAGTCATACTATATGTCGTCGGAATCAGAGGCATAACTTTTATTGTAGCAAAAACCTACACAGGTATTATCCATTATACAAGCACCGATGATGCCACCCGTATCGTTATTGTATCCATCATCGGAACGATGGCTTTTATTGTAACCGATTTGATTTCTTACTACCTAATTAATAAAGTAAACTTCATTCCATACTCTATTATCATTATTGACTTTATAACCACAACACTTGCCTTAGTTGGCTTTCGTATTTTGGTAAAAATCATGTATATGGAAATAAACAATCCTTCAAAAGAAAAAACCAATGTCCTGATTTATGGTGCCGGCGAAAGCGGTGTGATTGCTAAACGCAGCTTAGACAGAGATGCAGGCACAAAATACAAAGTGCTAGGTTTTATTGACGACGACCCCAAGAAATCCGGCATGAAAATCGAAGATATTCCAATCTATGGTACCGATAAGCTTGACAAACTACTCGATTCAAATTCCATCGAACATCTCATCATTTCCATTCAAAATATTAAAGCGTCTAAAAAACAAGAAATCATCGAGAAATGCTTGGCATATAACACCAAAGTATTGAGTGTCCCGCCCGTAAGCCGATGGATTAATGGCGAACTCAGTTTTAAACAAATCAAGAAAATCAACATCGAAGACCTTTTGGAGCGTGAGGAGATTAAATTAGACGAAAAGAAAATCAGCCAAGATATCTTAGGAAAAACCGTTATGGTTACAGGCGCTGCAGGAAGTATTGGCAGCGAATTGGTGCGACAAATTGCAAAGTTCTCCCCTGCTAAAGTGATATTAATTGATCAGGCAGAATCTCCTTTATATCATCTCGAATTGGAGCTAATGGAAAAGTATCGCTCCGTGAATGCAGAGATAATAGTTGGCGACGTTACCAACAAAGTGCGTATGCGCAAGATTATGGAAGCCTTCCGTCCTCAGATGGTATTTCATGCTGCGGCTTACAAACATGTCCCTATGATGGAAAACAATCCCGCTGAGGCAGTCCACACCAACGTGGAAGGCACCAAAATCATCGCCGATTTGTCTGTCGAATTTGCTGTGCAGAAGTTCGTCATGGTTTCCACTGACAAAGCCGTAAATCCAACCAACGTAATGGGCGCAAGCAAAAGGATAGCCGAACTTTACACTCAGAGTCTAAATCAAAAGAACATCACCCGCTTCATCACCACCCGCTTCGGCAATGTTTTAGGCTCCAATGGCTCTGTGATTCCTTTATTTCGCGAACAAATAGAAAAAGGCGGTCCCATCACCATCACCGATGCTGAAGTCACACGTTTCTTCATGACCATCCCTGAAGCCTGCCAATTAGTCCTCGAAGCAGGTGCATTCGGCAATGGCGGCGAGATATTTATCTTCGACATGGGAAAATCCGTCAAGATCCTTGATTTAGCCAAAAAGATGATCAAACTGAGTCGTCTCGAATTGGGCAAGGACATTCAGATTAGCTACACAGGCTTACGTCCGGGCGAGAAACTTTATGAAGAACTCCTAAACGATACCGAAAACACTATCCCTACTCACAACCCCAAAATCATGATTGCCAAAGTAGAAATGCCCGATCACCAACAAGTAGAAGCCTCCGTCGAAGAATTGATATCTTTACTTTCCGAGCATGATAATATGCGTTTAGTGAAAAAGATGAAGCTTTTGGTCAAAGACTTCAAAAGCCAAAACTCCATTTATAGCACTTTAGATTAGGCAACGAAATGCTGATAAGCTAAAATCACAAACAATTGTGTTCTTTGTGTTCTTCTCTTTGTATTCCTTGTGGTCAAAAAAACTAATGTGCTCTATTGTGTCTATTGTGGTATAAAAACCTTTGTGTTCCTTGTGGTAAAAAACTAATGTGCCCTATTGTGTCTATTGTGGTAAAATCTAAATAAAAAACCTCATTATTCACCATTAACAAAATACCCCTCAACATTTTTATCGTTGTAATGAATTTTTATATATTTTTGCCACCGAATTTCGTTCCAATTGCCATATCAATCTTATCCTTGTTTTTATGTATCGTTTCCATATATTTTTCTTATTCTCCATCCTCAGTATTTTCTTTACGCCGCTGACATTATGCGCTCAGCATAAAGTAGCCACAGCACATCGCTGCATCCTTCCCCCTAAGATTGATGGCGTTTTATCGGACACCTGTTGGAATTCTTGCGAAGCCATTTACGATTTCAAGCAATACGACCCCAACTACGACAAAGATGTCTCCCAAAAAACCGTCGTAAAGATTGCTTACGATGATGATGCCATCTATGTCTCTGCTATGATGTACGACACCGCTCCCGACAGCATCCTGCGCCAACTAGGCAATCGCGACGACGATCTGAATGCAGACTACATCGGCGTTGAATTCGACACCTACGGTCTCCAACAGGACGCCTACGTGTTCATGGTCTATGCTTCGGGCGTTCAAAAAGATTATCGCTACAACGATGCCACCTACAATGGCGTATGGCAAAGCGCCGTCAAGATGCTCGCCAACGGTTGGGCTTGCGAGATGAAGATAAGCTATTCCGCCATCCGTTTTCCTACCTCTAACACCCAAAAATGGGGCTTCCAACTCGAACGTTATATACGCCGCAATCGCGAAATTGACCAATGGATGTTAGAAATTAAAGGTTCAGGCAACACTTTGGCAGATTGGGGAAAACTCGAAGGAGTCCACGACATCAATTCACCCCTACGCCTGTCATTATCCCCATTCTTATCGGTCAATGGCAGCTATTATCCCTATAATGTCAATGAAAAGAGCAACTTATCCTCCTCCTTCAGCGGTGGATTGGATTTGAAATACGGCATCAACGAAAGCTTCACCCTTGATGTAACCCTCCTCCCCGATTTCTCTCAAGTCCAATCCGACTATCAGGTGAAAAACATCTCTGCCTTCGAAACCGTTTACGAAGATTATCGTCCCTTTTTCACTGAAGCTATTGACCTGTTCAAAGAAGGAAATCTCTTTTACTCCCGTCGCATCGGTCGCGAGCCTACTGGTTATTATGCTGCGTATGATTCCCTCCGCCCTGGCGAGGTGATGGACAAAAACCCTGCCACCGCCAAGCTCATCAACGCCATAAAGTTCTCGGGGCGAAACAAACACGGCACCGCTATCGGCATTTTCAACGCCATCACAAACAATATGTATGCTACCCTAAAAGATTCCCTCGGCAACAAACGCAAAATCCTCACCGAACCCCTCACCAACTACAACATCTTCGTCTTTGACCAAATCCTCAAACACAATTCAAAGATCTATTTCGTAAACACCAGCACCTTACGTGCCAAAAAGTTCGACGACAGCAACATTTCCCTCTTAGGCATGCGCCTGAATGACAAAAAGAACGCCTATCAATTCACTGCCAACGCTGCCCTCAGTCAGCTCTATCATCGTTTCGACTCCATTGCCACCAATTTCCAAACCACCTTAGGCTATCGCTATGCCTTAGGCTTCTCAAAAATGAGCGGCAACTTCCAATTTTCTGTCTATCGCAACGAAATGAACAACACTTGGGATGCCAACGACCTTGGCTTGGTCCTAACCAACAATCAAACCGCCTCCGGCGTCAATCTCAACTATTATATCTTCAAACCTTTCGGCAAATGCAAAGACATGTCGAGTTCCTTCGCAGTGGATTACACCGAAAACTATCTCACTAAATATGTGGAGAACTTCACCATTGATTTGAGTAATAACTTCACTACCAAGAAGTATCTCACCATTTGGTCGGGACTGAATGTGCAGCCCATCAAGGTAAACGATTTCTACGAACCGCGTACACCCGGCAGATTTTATATGGTTGACGAATATTATTACATTTATGCAGGCTCCTCTAGCGATTATCGCAAGGTTTTTGCCCTCGATTGCAATGCCGATTTCTATCGCAAATTCTATCAAAACGCCTACTACTATGGCTTTCGCATCCAACCCATCGTCCGCGTCAGCAACCATTTCAACTTCAATTTGGCTACCACCTTTTCCCACGACGACAATGCCATCGGTTTTGCCGACTTCGACAATTTGGGCAACATCCTCTTCGGGAAACGAGACGTCAACACCGTCGAAAACAAGCTAAATTTGCGCTATATCTTCAAAAACAACCTCTCTTTGTCGCTCACCGTGCGCCACTATTGGTCCGATGGGATCTATTCCGAATTGTATAACTTGAACAACGATGGCGTCCCCGTCATCAACACCGCCATCAGCGATCTATCGCCCTACAACTTCAACTACAACGCTTTCAACATTGATTTGCTCTTCTTTTGGGAGTTCGCTCCGGGTAGCAGTTTGAATATTGCCTATAAAAACAACATTTCTGACAACAAAGATCGCGTGATTAACTCCTATTTTCGTAACTTTGGCGACGTGTTTGCCCAAAAGCAGCTCAACTCCTTGTCCATTAAAGTGCTTTACTACATAGATTACCAAAACATCAAGACATTAGCTCATAAGAACAAAACAAATAACCACCTAAAATGATAAAAGTACGCAACATTCAAAAGACATATTCCGCCTTGCGCGTCTTGAAAGGCATTGATTTAGACATCGCGCGGGGCGAAATCGTCTCCATCGTGGGGGCTTCCGGCGCGGGCAAAACCACCCTGCTCCATATCCTGGGCACCCTCGATCGTCCCGACACCGGCGAGCTTGAAATCAATGGCATACAGGTGCACAAACTCTCCGAAAAACGTCTCGCTGCTTTTCGCAATCGCCATATTGGCTTTGTGTTTCAGTTTCATCATCTCTTGCCCGAATTCACGGCGCTCGAAAACGTATGCATCCCTGCCTTCATTGCCAAAATGTCGCGGCGCGAAGCCGAAGCAAAAGCCATGGAGCTGTTGGACTATCTCGGTCTGAAAGATCGCATCTCCCACAAACCTTCCCAACTCTCGGGTGGCGAAGCACAACGGGTGGCGGTGGCGCGTGCCCTCATCAACAATCCCGATGTCATCCTTGCCGACGAGCCTTCGGGCAACCTCGACTCCGAAAACGCCCGCGAATTGCACAAACTCTTCTTCGCCTTACGGGAAAAATTCACCCAAACCTTCGTCATCGTTACCCACAACGAAGATTTTGCTGCCCTATCGGACAGAAAGTTGGTGATGAAGGATGGATTGATAGTGAGATAGGGGGTTCCCCCGTTCGGCAGAGGTTCCACCTCTGTCGTTCCTATCCTTTTAGGCTATGCCTAAATTTTGTCATTCCTGTTTTTTTCTAAAAAATATTTTTTAACCATTCTGCTAAAAAACACAATTTTTTGTTACTATACGATATATTTTAAAGTACTTTTTCGCCATGTATCAAAAAAACATTTCACAATAAAATTCATTTCAGACACTCATTTTTTTCCTTAATTCAAACAAATTATTTACCTTTGCGTCTTAAATAAAAAAAAGCGTTTTTATGGAAGATTATAGTGGCTACAAAAAAGCCCATAAACTTGAAGAAGTGGATGCCGCAGTGCGTTTCACGGTTCCCATAGGTCCCGACCACGAATTCTTTACAAACTTTTCCGACGTACGTGGCGATTTTGAAGACCGGATGATTTATAAATACTTGAATGTAAATCCTAAAACCTTTGTTTATAATTACGAATCCAACAAAGGAAATAAAACCTTGCTTTTTCTTGCTGGAATGCGCGGTTCGGGCAAAACTTCCGAATTAGCAAAAATTACTAAGAAGTTGCATCATTCAGAAGCTTTCTTTTGTGTAACCTGCAATATTGATGATGGGCTTGATTTGAACGATATGGAGTACATGGATATCGTTATTTTTCAGCTTGAACGCCTTTTTGAAGAACTGGAAAAAGCTAATGTTAACATTGATGCATCAATTATTGGTTCTTTACAAAAATGGTTTAGTGAACGTGTAGATGAAGTAAACCGTGCAATCAAAAAAGAAGCCGGTTTTGAATTAGAAATTGCTGCTGAAACTCCCAGTTTTTTTAGCTTTTTGAAAATTGCATCTAAAGTAAAATCCAATTTGTTGGGCAGCAAAGAAAATGCACAAAAAATCAGAACCGTTTTCAAGAATAATTTTACTGATTTCGCTTCACAATTTAACTTGTTTGTCGGTGAAGTTAATTTGGTTCTCCGGGCAAACAATCTCGCGAAAGAACTGCTTTTTATTGTGGATGGTATCGAAAAAACTGCAAGTCTTGAAATTCGTAGAAAAATAATTATTGAAGAATCCAACCGAATCAGAAACATCAATGTCAATACTATTTTCACTTTGCCTGTCGAATTAATGCCCCAACGCCAAAAGCTTATTAGTTTCAGCACAGTAGTGTCATTTCCATTTGTAAAAATCAGAGAAAAGAATGGAGATATAGTAGAAAAAGCAGTTTGCCGTTTCGAAGAATTTACCTATAAACGTATTGACCCATCATTATTCGACAGCCCTGACACTGTGCGAAAAGCTATATTAATGGGTGGAGGTTCACCACGCGAATATTTACGCATTTTGGAATATGCAGCTATGTTTATTGAAGATGATGACCAGGCAATTACTCAAATAGCTTTGGATAAAGGAATAAAAAAGCTGGCAGCAGAAACGGCACAATACATTTCAGCATCAGATTTGGAAAAATTAAAAGCTCTGAAACAATCAAATGCCGAAGGCAAGGAAATTCCTTACGATGAAGAATTGTTAGATTTATTGGAGAAATTAATTGTGCTCGAATACAACGACGGAACCTACAAGAGAGTTACTCCCATAGTGGAAGCCTCCGAACTTTACAAACAATATGTCGGATAATAACAGCAATTATACCGATGAAACAAAGCCGCTGTTTCGCTTGTTGCGAACCGAGGCATTTCGTTTTATTATTGTTCGCTATCATCATTATTCGTTTGTTAAGCAACTGAAAGACGATATTGCCCGCTTGTTCCCAGAGCGACCCTTCACGAGTCTTAATGGCAAAACTATTGATTACAGAACTTTAATGGACAGCTATTACAAACTTGCCAAAGGATTTTTATATATTGATAATTTTGAAGAAATTATCTCCAATCCCGAAATCTATCCGGGGCTAAACCAACGCCGCGACAAATTGGCTGCCTATCCTATTGCACTTATTGTGTTTATTTCCTCAAGCACTCAGGAACTTTATGCCCGTCAAATTATGGAACGCATGCCCGACCTATGGTCTTATCGTTCCTTGATGTTAGATTTTAAATTTGATATCGAAGAAAAAGTATTAGAAGGTACTGGAGATATTCATGATAGTTCAAAAAGTGTCATTGCTGAAGTCCCTAATTATCAAGAAAGTTCTCTCGGCGGAAAATCCATTGAGGAAAAAGAAGCCGAACTCAAGCGTTTATTATTACGCGTAGAAGAAGTTGATAAGAACGAAACCAACTTTCTTAAAACCGCTTACATTCAAATTGCAAAACTATATGAAGATTTGTATATCCATGATATAGCCATTAAATATTATTTGAAAGCTGAAAAAATTCTCCCTAAAAATAATAACAATGTCGATTTAGCAGCTATCTATAATAATATCGGTATGATTTATCATAATAAAGGGGAATGGGATAAAGCAATAGGATTTTATAAAAAATCTGAAAGAATATATATGGAAGTTGGCGATAAAGCAGGTCTAGGCAGCTTTTATAATAATATTGGTTCTATTTATGATAATAAAGGAGAATGGGACAAAGCTTTGAAATATTATCGAAAATCTGAAAAAATCAAAATCGAAATTGACGACAAAGCAGGTCTGGGCAATGCCTATAATAACATTGGTTCAATATTTAATCAAAAAGGAGAATGGGATAAATCATTGGAATATCATTTAGAATCCGAAAAAATCCGAATAGAAGTATCCGATATTGTTGGCTTAGGAACTACCTATAATAATATCGGGTTGATTTTTGGTAAAAAAGGTGAATGGGATAAAGCTTTGGAATATTATCAGAAATCCGAAAAAATTGGCCTTGATGTTGGTAATAAAGCCAGTCTAGCAGCAACCTATAATAACATTGGTACAATTTATCGTTATAAAGGAGAATTGGAGAAAGCATTAGAACAATACATGAAATCTGAAGTAATTTGCAAAGAAGTTTGTAACAAACCTGGATTGAGTAGCATTTATAATAATATAGGTTTGATTTATAGTAAAAAAGGAGAGCGAGACATTGCTTTGCAATATTATCTAAAATCAGAAAAAATATGTACAGAATTGGGTGACATTGCTAGTCTAGGCATTACCTATAATAACATCGGAATGATTTATAGTTATAAAGGAGAATGGGACAAAGCTTTAGAATATTATCTTAAAGATGAAAAAATAAGTATCGAAGTAGGTGACAGTGCAGGTATGGCAACCACTTATAATAATGTCGGTAGGATTTATGATAAAAAGGAGAAATGGGAGGAAGCATTAGAATATTATCTTCGATCCGAAAAAATACGTATTGCAGTTGGTGACAAATCGGGTTTAGTTGTCACATATTTTAATATTGGTACCGGATTGTCTAAAAATAGTGATATTGAATCTGGAAATAACTATATTGTTCTTGCTGGATATATTGCTACCATTCTTGGGATGAAAGGCGAATTAAAACAAATGGCTTATGCACTCAATCCATTAATAAAAGAGCTTGGGCAGGATAAGTTTATGCAAGAAGGCAAAAAACTCTACGAAGAAATGGTAGTCCAAAAAGGCTTCCCTAAAAAATAATCTTGTCAGTCAAAAAACACGCTTGTCAGTCAAAAAAATCGTTTGTCAGTCAAAAAGTAAGCTTGTCGGTTAAAAAGTAAGCTTGTCGGTCAAAAAGTAAGCTTGTCAGTAAAAAAAACACTTTGTCAGTCAAAAAGATTCTTTGTCACTCCAAAAATAGCCTTTTCGGTCAAAAAACAACCAACGCGCAAGCAAAAGATTCTTTGTCGGTCAAAAAGATAACAACGCGCAAGCAAAAACATCGAACGCGCAAGCTCCAACAAACAACGCGCAAGCAAAAGTAACCAACGCGCAAGCTCCACATAGCAACGCGCAAGCTAAAGTAACCAACGCGTGAGCTCCACATTGCAACGCGCAAGCAAAAAATTCGAACGCGAACGGAAAAAATCGTTTGTCAGTCAAAAAAACAACTTGTCGAAACCCAAAAAAATCAACGCGAATCGGAATTATTCCAACGCGGAAGCAAAAACAAGCAACGCGGAAGCAAAAACATCCTTGTCAGTCAAAAAAACACCTTGTCATAAAATCTAAAAAAATCTATCAAAAATGACAATAAATGACCAATGACCACTAAATGACAACAATTGACCCCGTGTTAACCAATCAACCAATTAACCAATTAACTCAATCAACCAATTAACCAATTAACTACTTCCCGTCCACCAAAATATCCTTGATGGCTTGGGCGAATTGTGCCTTGGAGGGCGCACCGGCAGACATCTGCGGGGCTTTGCCCATGGGCACCATCAAAATGCTGGGAATGCTGCGAATGGCGAAGACTTGGGCGAGCTCGTGCTCGACTTCGGTGTCCACTTTGTAGAAGTTTACTTTGCCTGCAAATTGTTTGTCAAGCTCTTCCATGATGGGCGCAAGGGTTTTGCAAGGTCCACACCAATCGGCGTAGAAGTCAATGACACAGGGCAAAGCACCTTTGTAAGCCCATTCTTTGTTGTTTTCATAATCGAATATTTTTTCGATGAAGGTTTCTTTTGTTAAGTGTTCCATTTTTGTTATTTTTGATTTGAGATTTTAGATTTGAGTTCTTAGTTCAGAGTTTAGAGTTCAGAGTTTGGAGTTCCAACTAGGAACTACGAACTACGAACTCTGAACTACTTTTTAACTTCTTTAAGGAGAAATTCGTTGATTTGTTTTACGTAGTCTTCTTTGGGATAGAGCCCGACGAGGGTTTGTGGGTTGCCGCTCATGGGAATGAAAAATACGGCGGGGATGCCATCTACGGCAAAATAGCGCGATACGTTGGGGTTTTCGTCCACGTTTACCTTATATATATAGATTTTGCCTTGATATTCGGCGGCAAGTTCTTCCATGGTGGGTCCGAGGCGTTTGCAGGGTTTGCACCAATCGGCATAGAAATCTACGACGCAGGGTTTGTCGCCAAGATATTTGAAGGCTCCGGCGGAGGTGAAATCGCATACCTTTTTGGAAAAGGTAGCTTCGTCCAAATGCTCGGGTTTCGCTACTTCTTTGACGGGATCGGTGGAGGCTGCGGTGCCGTTTGCCGCGTTTTTGTTTGTGTTGTTGCAACTTAGAAACACAAAAGCTAATGCTACTACTGTGATGATTTTTTTCATGATTTACAATTTCTGCAAAGATACTACTTTTTTTATTACTATCGCATTAGTATCACTTTTTTTTATTACTTTTGCAGAAAAATATTTCATGCAACGAATCTTTGAAGGCATAGCGCCTGACACTTTTATAGATATCTATTCGGACGCCGACCGATGTTATCTCTTTTTGGAGGAAGGCAAATGGTCAGAGGGTTACGTGTGTTTGAAATGCGGTAACACAAACTATTGTAGCGGTAAGAAACCGTTTTCGCGGCGTTGCACACGATGCAAAACGGAAGAATCGGTGACGGCGCATACGGTGTTTCACAATTGTAGGCTGCCCATCACGGATGCTTTCAGAATATTGTATTCGATTTGTTGTAATCCGCAGATTTCTGCATACAAAATCTCGAAAGATGAATGCATCCGACAGATGACCTGCTGGAAATTGCGAAAGAAAATCATCGAATGGGTGACCGTTAAAGGAAGTATTTTTGAGAATCAACATAAAATTTAAACAATGAACGAAAAAACAACAAACAATTTGATTAAGAAACGCTACAGTCCGTTGGCATTTTCAGCACAAGCAGTAGAAACACAAATTATGATGGCATGTCTGGACGCTGCGCGTTGGGCTCCGTCGGCATTCAATGAGCAACCCTGGAGGTTTTTGTTTGTGCATAAGCATGAGACGGAAAACTTTGAGAAGATAGCTTCGACTTTGGTAGCAGGCAATAAAGAATGGGCGGAAGATGCGGCAGTTTTGATGCTGGTGATGGCAAAAACGACGTTTCAACATAATGGGAAACCAAATCCATTTCATTTATATGATACGGGGATGGCGATGCAGGGTTTTCTAATAGCCGCCATGGAACATGATGTGCTGGTGCATCAAATGGCAGGCTTCGATGCGGATAAGGCGCGTGAGAACTTTGGTATAGCGGAAGATATACGTCTGATTTCGGTGGCAGCCATAGGCTATTTGGGCGAAACGGAGGCTTTGCCGGAGCATCTTCAGGTTCGGGCAAAGCGCGAACGGACACGGAAAAGTGTTGAGGAGCTGTTGATAGGTTAAACGTAGAGTTTTTTGAAGGCTTTGCCGAGCATTTCGATGATACGGGATGCTGTGGTGGCTTCGAAGCCGTAGTTTTTTGCAGCCAAATCGCCTGCCAATCCGTGGACATATACGCCGATGAGGCAGGTTTCTAAGGGAGCATAGCCTTGGGCAAGCAATGCGGTGAGGATGCCTGTGAGCACGTCGCCGCTGCCTGCTGTTGCCATGCCGGGATTGCCTGTGGAATTGAAATAGCAGACGCTTGTGGGCGTGCTGATGCAGGTGTTGGCGCCTTTCAGGACGATATATACCCCGTGCTTTTTAGAAAAGGCTATCTGCATCTGTTGGCGTTCGGTTTCGTTGGAGCTTTTGCCCACCAAGCGTTCGAATTCTTTGGGATGCGGGGTGAAGATGGAGCCATGGGGCACGAAAGATATCCACGTTTTGTTCTCGGCAAGGATGTTGATGGCATCTGCATCGAACACTAAGGGATTTCCTGAGTTTTGAATGAGGAGTTTGAGAGCACGTTGCGTTCGTTCGTCGGTGCCTATGCCACTGCCCACGCCTATGGCTGAGTAAGAAGAAATATTTATGTTGTCGGAGAAAACGCCCTGCTCGGTATCTATGGAACACATGGCTTCGGGGATGGCGGTTTGGAGGATATTGTAGCCGCATTGGGGAGTATGAACGGTTAACAAGCCAACGCCCGAGCTGATGCAGGCTTTGGCAGACAAAACGGCTGCGCCCATCTTGCCGAAGGAGCCGCAAACGAGCAAAGCATGTCCGTAGATACCTTTGTGGGAGAAGTTGTTGCGGGTTTTGAGTAGGCGGCAATCGTCTAACTCAAGGTAATAGTTGGAGGTGATGATGTCTTTGATGAAGGTTGGATGGATGCCAATGGGGATGAGCTGCCATTTGCCGACATACGATTCGTTGCTGCCATACATGAAGGCGAGTTTGGGGAATTGGAAGGTGAGGGTGTGGGTGGCGTGGATGATTTCTCCGTTATTATTTGTATTGTCATCGCCGAATAGGCCTGAAGGAATATCAATGGCTACGGTCAAGGCGGCGCTTTTGTTGATGGTTTTGATAAGGTCTGCCGCAATGCCATCCTTCACGGGACGGGATAAACCTGAGCCGAAGATGGCGTCTATGACGATGTCGGATTCGAGGATGGAGGGGATGTCTTCTACGGAAGTGATATCGTTAATCTGAGCTTTCTTGAGTTTGGTTAAACGTTTGAGGTTGGCAGTGAAATCCTCTGTTTGGTTGGTGTTGATGCGAAGGATGTATATCTCGACTTTGATGTTTTTTCCTGCCATCAAACGGGCAATGACCAAGCCATCGCCTCCATTGTTGCCTGTTCCGCAGAATATTTTGAAGGATTTGTTGCGCCCGATGTTTTGTTGTATCCATGCAAAACATTTGGTGGCGGCGCGTTCCATCAAATCAATGGAGGGTATAGGTTCATGAGCGATGGTGTAGGCATCCGCTTCGCGATTTTGTAGGGCAGAGAGTATCTTCATGCAGAGTTTTTTAATAATAGGTTGGATAGGATGAGTGTCCGGCGTGGGATGTCAGTGCAAATAAGAGAAAGAAATAGAGTATATAGAGCACTGTAACGACGATGGATACGACCAAGCCGATGATGCCGCATATCTTGGCGGCGTTGAGCATCTTTAAGGATGATTCTTTGTAATCGGGTGGGTTTTCGCGATAGATTTTCATGGCTTTGTTGCGTAAGACGAGCGCGACGATGGCGGCTACCCATCCAAAATAGCACATGACGGCAATGGATACGATGCCGAAAACCATTGCGGTGATGGCATAAGGTATCATTTTCTGTTTGAGAACAGTTCGGTGAAATTCTTGATTGTTATTTTCTTCCATGGTTAATATTTTTAAGAGTGAAACGAATTAAAGAAAGTGCAAAGTTAATCTATAAATGAAATGAATTGTAATTATGATGGCATTAATTATGAAACTTATTTTCAACACGCTTGTTCCGTGCTTGAAACGAAATATCAAGAACAAAATTAAGTAAAAAATCATTAGCATAAGCGGAATTAAGGGAGGAAATGTTTTGATACTTTCGAGGATGTTGCCTTTCAGGAGTTCGATAAATGCCATTTGGGTGCCACATCCGGGACATTCAATGCCAAGCAAGCTCTTGGTTGGACAGGGCAATGAGTTATCTTCTAAGAATTTGATGATTTGATGAAGCATATCGAAAAATTGTGGAATCAAAATTACATTATTTTTTCTAAACGGAAATAAAAAAAGATTCATTTTAATGATTCTAATCCAAGAACTGATATCTCGAAGGAGGAATATTAATTTTATCTTGGCAATATCAGTTGTAAATAAATTGACGTTTCTATTAGAAAGCTATAGTATGAAAAAAATAAGTGTAGTGGCTCTTGTGTTGGTTTTGATGTTTCCATTGGCACAAGCACAGATAAAAGCGCCAAGCAAAGAAAACATCGAACGCTTTCTGAAAAGCAAGACGTATGTGGTACTTGAGGACAATCCTTTTTCGGTGTTCAATGATTTCGTGAGTAATCAGATGAAAACGATATGGAAAATCACGCCTTTTGAAATCATCAGTTCCGAAGAATTTGAAAAGAAGATGGGCGATGAAAACAGTTCGTTTTTGTTTGTGTCGCAGGCGATGTTTGGCAGTAAGAAAGCTGTTGCTGCGAAAACTAAGGACGAGGAAGGCAATGAAGATGCGTTTAATTATACGATTATCAATCTGGTGATGGGCGACGCATCGAAGAATTTGAATCGTATGCCCGATTTGTGTATCGTGCCGGTGGCTTATGCTGATGTGGACGAGGATACCTATGAATATAAATTGGCGGCTTTGATAGAGTTTATGGCATATTATATTGATTATGCGCGTGCCAATCCCGGGAAAGACATTCAACAGGTGGTGAAGGACAATGCTTCGGACTTAAAGAACTATGAGCTTTGGTTTGTGGAAGGTGATTTGGCAACCAATGTGAATACCTTGACGAAAATCAAGCAGTTTTATCCTTATTCGGTGAAAATAGTTACGGCAGAGGAGATACAAAAAGCCATAGCCGAGCACAATCCCAAGGTGGCTTTCTTGCATAAAGTAGGTCCTGAGGGCACGGGGAGCAATGGTTCTTCATGTTGGAAGTTTATCATGGCTGCGAGCAACGGTAAGCCTTTGTATTTTGATAATCATCAGATTGGCGCGGGGAAAGGGAATGCTTTTTTGGAAGATGACTTTAAAAATATAGCGAAATAGAGGTCTGCGCGTCGAGTTAAATAGGTTGCGCGACGATGTGAATTGGCTTTGCGTCGATGTGAATTGCCCTTGCGTCGATGTACATTACCCTTGCGTCGATGTGAACTGCCCTTGCGTCGATGTGAACTGCCCTTGGGACGATGTGCATTGCCCTTGCGTCGATATGCATTGCCTTTGCGTCGATGTGCATTGCCCTTGCGTCGATGTGCATTGCCCTTGCGTCGATGTGCATTGCTCTTGCGTCGATATAATTTAACTGAATTTTGGACTAATAATGAATTTTTTTGCATAGCTTTAATTCATTAACTTATGTTATGCGTAAGTCCGAAGGACTGAAATTA
>CAIOJS010000489.1 GCA_903858655.1 uncultured bacterium
ATTTTAATAATAGGGGCATTCCTACTGATATCGAATGTTGCATTTAGTCAAAAGGTGAAAGAAGACAAAGTTCCTTCAGAAGTTAAATCTGCTTTCAAAGCAAAGTTTCCAACTGCCACTAAGGTGGGCTATGAGATGGAAAAGAACGATTACGAAATCAGTTTTATGAAAGACGGAACCGAATGTTCTGCGAATTTTGATAAAACCGGCAAGTGGTTAGAAACAGAAATTGAACTGACCAATGCTCAAATTCCGGTTATTGTGAAAGCCACTTTAGATAAAGAGTTCGCGGGTTATAAAATAAACGAATCGGTGATATTAGAAACTCCCGGTGCCGCCAAGTTATACGAATTTGAAGTGTCAAAAGGAAGCTCGAAATTTGAAGTTCAGATTGCTGCCGATGGCAAATTAGTGAAGAAAGAACCTATTGGGAAAGAGAGCGAAGAGAAAGATTAATCGCTTGAGGTGTATTAAACATTGATGAAAGTGAAATGAGACGCGTTTTAGTAGCAAACATTCTTTTATGGAGCATATTTTGTGTTGCCAAAGCACAAAATGCGTCTCATTTTACGCAACCTATAGCTGTCAGTCTGCAAACTTTAATGGATAGTGCTTTTCAAAACAACCCTATCATAAAAGACAACGAGAATAAGCTTCGGCTTGCGGAATTAAATTTGAAACAATCCGTTGCCGAATTGGCAAGCCCGAAAGTGTATGTGCAAAGCGACCTTATGCTTGCGCCCTATTTGAATAATAATGGTGGATTTATCTCCGCCAAACCCGGCGACAAAGCCATAGGATATGATGCCAACGTTTCGAATGGCGGACTCTACTCCGCCACTGCCAATGCAAGTTTGCCTTTGTTAACATCGGCGGGCAAGATGGCGTATCGCAATGATTGTTTGGCGCAAAAAGCGTCCTTCTCCAATCAAATTGAACTCACCAAACATGAGCTTACGCTGCAAATCACGAATCAATATATCGTTAGTTATCTATCGCAAGTGCAGATGACCTATGTTCAGAACGCGATAAGTCTATTGATAGACCAAAAAGAAGTAGTGAAGACCCTTGTGGTGAAGGGGCTTGCCAAGCAAACGGATTATCTGTTGATGGGTATCGAAATTCAAAATCAGCAAATCAATCTCGCGCAATATCTATCGGATTATGCGGATAATTTTCTGCAATTAAAGTCCCTATGCGGCATAAAAGACACCGCCGTTGTCCAAATTGCAACTCCCAATATTGAAGCTTTGCACAGCAATGTTGATTCGAAGTTCTTGCAGATGTATAAAAGCGATAGTTTACAAATCATCGCATCTCAAAACGTTTATAATTTGAAGTACAAACCGAGTTTGAATCTTTATGCCAACACGGGCTTAAATGCAGTGGAGTTGCCCGGCATCCAACGTAAGTTTGGTTGGAGTGCAGGACTCACGTTTAATTGGATGCTCTATGATGGCAAGCAAAAGCAATTGGAACAGCAAAAGAACGCTATCTTGTTGAACACTACGGAGACCTATAAAGCGAGTTTTTTGAAGCAACACGATGTGCAAAAAGTCAATGCCATGAATAAAATGAAAGCTTTAGAGCATATCATAACGCAAAAGAAACAGCAGTTAAAGGATTTTGAAGAGATCATGAATATGTATAAGATTCAACTCAGTCAGGGGCAGTTATCGGTGATTGATTATTTGAATGCCATTAGAAATTATAATGATTTGCTGCGCGATACTACCTTGGCTGAAACAAACAAAATGCTTGCGATTAACGAATATAATTATCTGAATTGGTAAAAAGAATAGAAATCAAATGAAATACTCAATTATCATAGTTGCTATAGTATTCAACCTGCTTGTTGCCTGCAATCAAACGAAAAATGCGGCAGCGGACGAACAAAAGAATATTCCCGAGGTGGAATGTGCCAATCCGCAAATCATAACCCTCAACGAGTATATAGTGCTGAATGGAGTTACCAGCTTTTTGCAGAAGGAAGTGGTCAGAAGCACGGTTACGGGATATATCACTGAAGTATTTCCTACTATGGGCGAGCATATCTTTCAAAATCAAAAGCTATTTGCTATAAAAACCTCCGAGGCTTATGCCATGAATTCGGTTAAAGATACCAATTTGTTTTCGCGTTCCATCTTCATTAAAAGTAATAAAAGCGGCATCCTTTCGGCGCTACATGTGCAACAAGGAAGTTACACGCAGCAGGGCGATGTGCTTGCCGAAATAACGCAACCCGAAAACCTCGTAATACAGGTGAATGTTCCATACGAAGACAACGACGTGATTAAGCTCGGAAAAGCGTGTCAACTGGTGCTGCCCGACGGAAAACAATTGCCTGCTACCATATTTCGCATCATGCCGTTGGTAGATAAAATGTCGCAAACACAATCCATTTTCGTAAAACTATCCTCTTATTCTGAATTGCCCGAAAATCTAAACGTCATCATCAGCATATTGAAAAGAAGTAAAGACAAAGCGCTAAGTGTGCCCAACTCGGCTGTATTAACCAATGAAACGCAAGATAAGTTTTGGCTCATGAAGTTGGTAAATGATACGCTTGCCATAGAAGTTCCCATAACAAAAGGCATAGTAAATGATAGTGAAACAGAGATTCTGACTCCCATACTGCTGTCCAACGATATTATCATCACCAAAGGTGCGTATGGCTTGCCCGACAGTTCCGTTGTCAAGAAAGTGAAGTAAATGGAAAAGATTTTCGTCCGATTCAAAAGCCCTATTGCGGTCATACTCTTGTTAGTCATCATCGGCGGGGTGTTTTCCTATTCGTATATGAAGACATCCTTATTCCCTGATGTAACATTTCCGAAGATAAAAATCATAGCTGAGAACGGCAGTCAGCCTGTGGATAAAATGATGGTGACAGTTACCAAGCCATTGGAAAATGCCATCAAGCAAGTGCCCGATTTGAAGATGATACGTAGCACTACCGCGATGGGAAGTTGCGAAATATCTGCCTATATCAAATGGGGTAGTGACATTGATATGGCAAAGCAACGCATGGAGGCGCTGATTGCTCAAATAAAAAACGATTTGCCTTCCGAAGTGCAAATAACGGTTGAGAAGATGAATCCGTCCATTTTGCCTGTGATGGGATTCTCCTTGCAATCTGAAAGCAAGACGCAAGTGGAGCTTAAAATGATTGCCGAATACACCGTGAAGCCTTTCCTTTCGAGCATAGATGGTGTGTCGCAAATCGCCGTGATAGGCGGAAGAGAAAAAGAGTATCGCATCGTTTTGAATCAGCAGAAAATGAATTTGCTAAAGATTAGCACTCGTGATATAGCCAATGCAGTGGAACAAACGGGCTTTGTGGCTTCCAACGGATATACGATAGATTACAAACGTTTGTATCTAACCGTTACGGATGCCTCTCTCAAAGATAAAGACCAATTAGAGAATCTTGTGATTTTTAATGATACCAACCGACGTATCACCATGAGCGATGTGGCACATGTGGAGGTGGCTGCTCAAAACGAATATGTGAAAATCAAAGTGGATGGCAAAGACGTGCCTTTGGTGGCTGTGTTGAAACAACCTACAAGCAATTTGATTGATGTGGCTACGGATGTCAACAAACGGGTACAGGAATTGAACAAAATATTGCCAAAAGGTGTTACATTGAAACCCTATTACAATCAGGCGGAGTTCGTCAACGACAGTATCCGCAGCATCATTGATGTGTTGTGGATAGGTTTGTTGTTAGCCATTGTCGTAGTAATTATTTTCTTGCGCTCTTTCAAGGCAAGCTCTGTGGTGCTTATTAGCATACCTGTTACCTTAGGCTTAACCTTTATTGTGTTGCGGGCGTTGGGTTTCGATTTCAACATAATGACCATCGGTGCCATTGCAGCATCCATCGGTTTGATTATAGATGATGCCATTATTGTGGTGGAGCAAATCCATCGAACGCACGAGGAATTCCCTGAGCGAAAACCAAAAGAACTTGTAGGCAAAGCCTTAAACTTTTTGTTTCCTGCCATGCTCAGTTCTTCTTTAAGCACCATCGTCATCTTCATTCCTTTTGTGCTGATGTCGGGAGTGGCAGGTGCTTATTTCAAAATATTGACCGAAACCATGATCATCACTTTGGTGTGCTCGTTTGTTGTTGTGTGGTTGGGCTTACCGGTGCTGTATTTATTGTTTTCAAGAGATAAAGCCTTTTCAAGCAGTACTAAGATACAATTGGTGAAGCACCGGAATTGGATTGTATTTTTCTTGAAAAAGCCTTATATTGCATATTGTTTCGTGGTGGTTCTCATTGCTTCTGCTGTGTATATCGTTCCCAAGCTACAGAATGGATTTTTGCCCGAAATGGATGAGGGTTCCATCGTTTTGGATTACAACAGCCCCCCGGGGACTTCCCTTGAGGAAACAGACCGTATGCTTACTTCGGTGGATAAGATATTGGATAAGATTCCCGAAGTGGAAACCTATTCTCGACGCACGGGTTCGCAGATGGGCTTTTTCATCACCGAACCAAACAGTGGTGATTATCTGATTCAACTTCACAAAAAACGTGACAAAACTACCGAAGATGTCTCCGACGATATACGGAAAAAGGTTGAAGCTGTCGTTCCTGCTTTGGTGATTGATTTCGGGCAGGTGATCACCGACATGTTGGGCGATTTGATGAGCAGTGTGCAGCCTGTGGAAGTCAAGATTTTCGGTAACGACCACGAAAAGTTGAAAGACTTATCGAAACAAATAGCCGACAGTGTCGAAAGCGTTGCCGGCACCGCTGATGTGTTTGATGGCATCGTCATTGCAGGTCCCGTGGTTAAAGTGATTCCGAAGGAGGCTGACCTTCGGCAGTATGGTTTAAACGCCACAGACATTCAAACTCAGATACAAGCTAATTTGGGCGGCATCGTGGTGGGCAGCATCCCCGAAAAGGAGCAACTCACCAACATCCGCATGATTTACCCCATGAATAATCAAACTTCTATTGACCATCTGCTCCAAACCAAGATATTTTTGCCTTCCGGTGAGGTGGTTTCCTTATCCCATTTTGCTGACATTTCCATGCAAAACGGTGTAGCGGAAATCAAACGCGAAAATCTGCAGACCGTGGGAGTGGTTACCGCTCGATTGAACGAACGCGATTTGGGAAGCGTGATGAAAGATATACAGAAGAAGGTCGGCAAAATCAGCACTCCTCCGGGCTATCATGTCGAGTATGGCGGTTCATTTGCCGAGCAACAACAATCTTTCTTTGAGTTGCTTATGATTTTGATTTCGGGCGGCTTGTTGGTCTTTTTGGTTGTTTTGTTTATGTTTAAAGATTTAAAACTCTCTTTAATCATCATATTTATTAGCATATTGGGTATCACAGGAAGTTTGTTGGCGCTGTTTCTAACTAATACACCACTGAATGTGGGCAGCTACACCGGACTCATTATGATAATAGGCATCATTGGTGAGAACGCGATCTTCACCATACAACAGTTTTTGTCCGAACGACAACGTTCGGATGTAAGGGAAGCTCTCAGCTACGCCATCTCGGCGCGTTTACGACCTAAATTGATGACAGCCATCGGCGCTATCGTAGCACTCTCGCCTTTAGCAGCGGGCATAGGCACAGGCGCGCAGATGCATCAACCCTTAGCCATTGCAGTTATTGGTGGTTTGATTATTGCCCTGCCTTTATTGCTGATAGTTTTACCTAGCTTTTTAATTAAAATGTATAAGGATAATTAAATCCTCTTAACGGGAGTTCTATAAATTGCTTTTTCAGCGTTGGACTTCAATTTATAAAATGCTCATTTACCTTAGTAAACTCCGCTTTTAAAAATCTCGTCCGCCTCGAAAAATCTAATTTATAGAACCCCTTTTAAATTACTTCACTTGTTCTACTTCTAAAATCACAAAAGTGCCGGGCTTAATGGCAGGTCGGGGATGAGCATTATCTTTTGTAGGGGCGGGGGCTTCACCAAATTCGGCTGTTGGCAGATAGAGTTTATGTGTGGTTTTGTTCACGGTAATCGTTCGTGCTCCTTTTTGTGTGGCAACGTTCTCTACTACCTTAAAGGTGTTTGCATCCACTTCCTGCACCACCGTCATCGTGCCGTCGCCGTTCGAGCTGTAGGCGCGTTTCGTTTTGGGGTCGAAAGCCACGCCATCCACGCGGTCGCCAATGGTTACTGTAGTAATCACTTTCCCCGTAAGGGCATCCAATATCACCATCATCTTGTCGCATACGCTAAACAAACGATGCGTTTCGTTGTCCAAAGCTAAGCCACTTGGCTCCTCACCGGGGGCAATGGACCATGTGGCTTCCACCTTCATCGTAACAGGATTGAACATACAAATCTTACTTTTATCTTCAATATTCACATAGACTTTTCCCTTGCCATCGCTCACCGCAAACTCCGGCTTGCCTTCCAATTCAATGGTTCCGATAATCTTATCGGTCTTCACATCAATCACACTTATATTGTTGCTGCGCCCATTGAAAGTAAATATACGTTCCGAAAAAGCATCATACATAATGGCGTCAGGATTGTTGCCTGTTACTTTTATTTTCTTCAACGTAACAAGCTTTTCCAAATCGAAAACCGTAACGGCAGTATCTTTTCCGTCCGAAATATAGCCTTTTTTGAGGTTCTTCACCAAGGCAATACCGTGAACGCCTTTGGTGTCGGGGATAGTGCCCGCTAACTTGCCCGTAGTTACGTTCAACACCTGCACCATAGTGCCATGGGAGATATATAATAGATTGGTGGTTTCATCAATGCTTAGATAATCCCACGAACCATCGCCTTCCACGCTAAATTTGTTGCTGATTTTATATTGGCTTTTGGCTGTTTGAGCTTGAGCACATATCCCAGTCAAAGAGACCAGCATAATCATGATAAGTTTTTTCATTGTTTTAGATTTTTAGATAAGTCTCAAAAATACACATAAAACTAATTATGCAGTCATATTAAGTAAAATATTCTTTGATATGGTCTGTGCAAACACCTCAAATATCCTTAATAAATATCAATTTTACATGATTTATAATCAATCAACTCAATCAGGCAATTGACTCAATCAAATCTCCCTACATTTTTCTCATCCTAATATCCAACTTACCTATCTCACCATGAATCACTTTAATATCGGTTCTAACTTCCATAAAATACATTTTATGTTCGGCGGTTAGTGTCCAGTTGCCTGATTCCAAACTATGAAATTGTGTAAAACCTTTTTTAGTGCTAAATTTTTCTATCGTTCGCACACCATTGGTCAGCGTAACCTTAATCTTCCGCAAGGGAACGTTAACCTCCCAATCTTTATAAGAAACTATAAGTGAAAGTTTGCGTCTGCCCAAAGGCTTGCCCACTTTTATATATTCTTCCCATGCAGGTGTCAAATCGGGCAAATACGAATGAATCAAGTTGCTCATATAGCCTTTCATCACATCCAATTTGTTGAGTAAATCCGGAATCAGATCGGTGCCTTTGGTTTTTTTCAGCTTTTTCATCTTCACTGGCGTACCTCTGATAGACTTAAACGCTGCAATGCTAGCTTCCATTTCGCCAATATCTCCCAAGCTCAAATTATCTAAGACATTCAAATTTTTTTTCATTATCTCTTTAATCACCGATGCTCGTGATTCTGCCTCAATATCCCTTGCCCGTATGATATAAGACAAAGATTTTTTCAAACTTTCTTCTAAAATTGATTCATGCATCATATTAGCTTTCACAACACTGCGCTCAGCATATTTTATTATGCATTGCCCCATCTGCAGCTTCAATTTCTTTTTTGTAGGTGTAGAAGACGTCACATCCACGGCTTGATTATTAAGAGCATCTTCCACTTGCGCTATCAATTGGTTATACGTTGCCATATAAGGTCCAAACTCTTCGATGTTTGACAATTCAGATGCATATTTTGCATTAAAATCCTTTCCACGTAATATGGCATGCCAACGATTCTTTTGTGGTTTGTTCATGAGGTGTAAGTTTATGGAATGTTAGTTCATTTAAGTTGTTTAAGATTGATGTTTATCTAGTAATTTATTTCTACAAATTATATGCCAAACTTCACTAAACATGACACAATATTCATAAATTTAGAAACAGAGAAGATAACATCTGAAACAGTGGCTCTAACATTAGAATCAGAATTCATAAAATATAATACAGTACCCTCAACATAATGATCATAAACAATAACATTTAAAACAGTATCTTTAACTTTAGGAATAGAGTCAATAACATAAAAGGCAGTATCCATAACGTCAGAACCATAGTTAATGACACAAGAATCAGAATACATAACATTAGGAACTGAGTCCATAACATGTAAAACGATGCTCAAAAGCTTATAAACACTGAACATTTTGCAACTGACGGCATAAAAAAAATAGAAATCGAAGTTTAAAATATGAATCACAGTAAATGAAATATTGTCATCCTACTTCATTATAACACTGTCTTCACTCAAAAAGCATCTGTCAAAACGCTTAAGTATTCCGTGACAGTGCTTCAAAACAAGCAAGGTGTTGAACAGAATCTCATGTCACAACAAAAGATCATCAACAGATAATAGATTTCTGTTTCAGCCAATAGTCTTTCTTAAATCGTGTTTAAATTAATGGCTTTGCTATTTAATCAACTTCTCTTCAGCATACTAAAAAAGGCTTGTTTTGTAAATAACAGACAAGCCTTTTTCAATATCACTCCTCCAAACAAACAATATAGCAATTCAAATTAATCAACCAATTCCTCAATTCTTGACAATCTTATCCGAATAGGTATGTATTTTATCATCAATATCAACACCGCTAAATCTGAAATAGTAAATGCCCGAATTTACATCAACACTCTCCCACTTAACTGTATGCGCACCGGCATCCTTCGGGCAATTGTCAATATGCCCCATATTTTTTCCTTCAGATGTAAATATGTCAATATAAATCTCTGTCATATTTCTACTTAAAGTGTAATAAAAACCAACGTCTTTTGTAAATGGATTGGGACTTGCATACACATTGTCAATCCAAGGTCCTTCCAAAATAATTACCTTAGTTGTTTTGCTGTTGTTGTTGGCACACACCTCGCAAATAGAATCGAGCGAGGTAATCTTTGAATAAATTGTCAAGGTAAAGGCATTTTCTGGAATGGTAAAAGGTACTGTATAAACTACCGTTTCCTGAGCCAGCAATTGCGCATAGAATTTTTCACCGATTTTAACGGAGTCGTTCCCCATAATAGCATACACTTGCAGCCGCACATTGTTCACAGCCATGCCTGTGTTCTGAGCATACACTGTTACATTAATCTTTTCGCCCTTCAGCGCTTCACTTTTATCAGAAGTTAGATTCGTCAGATTTACATCCGAAGCAGGAAAAATCAATAGCGTGGTGTCGGGGTATGAATAATATTCGGTAGTAAACTGACCATTATATGAGATGTCAATTTGTGAAATTAAATCAAGGAAGTTGACGATAGAATCGCAAATCTTTTCATCCAATTTGTAATGGAGATACAAATCCTTGCGCTGCCCGGGCGTATATAATCCCATTAAAGCAGTTGTGGTAGGCTTCGAATATGTGCAGTTTGAAGGCAAACTATCGGTTAAAACGTAGTATGCCGGACCATTTTTTATGCCCAATGTGGTGTTCAAAGCTATATCACTGCCAATATTATAGGACGAAATCAAAGCCACAATATCCAGAGAGGTGTTGGGTGCAAAAATTATCGTATCATTATCGCCCACAGGAATGCCGTTGATACTAAAGATTTTCTTGGTTAAATAGATTCTTGGACCTATGGGAACCACACTCACAACTCCATCACTTGTAAAGTTCGAAGCGTTGTCGTAATTATAATTCAATTGTTCGCTGCTAGTAATGGGCAAATTTTCGCCCACTGGAGCATTAGAGGAATTGACTTCTCCCTGCTCAAGAATATAGATTTTTGAAGTGTCTTTAGAAGGAAAATGATGGAATGAACTCATATCAATCACTTCCTTGTTACTTCCTTGGTTATAGTTGGTAGGCAGGGTAGCCGTCATAGTAGGAAAGTCAGTATAATTTACATCATTTGCCGACCATTTTACGTTTTCCAAGCCTTTAAATTCCGAAGTGGTGTTTACGGTGATATTTGTTAAATCTCCATCGCCAATCACCAATTTCTGAAATGCAGCGATATTTCCAGTTGGAGTTTTGGGCGTGATGCTAAACTGCAACTGAGGCACATTATAACTAACAGCACCATGATTTGCACCTGTGTAATGAACTTTGTTGCCTGTAATAGTAAAAGGTATGCTATAAATTCCCGGAGGCAAACTTTCATCTATACTTATAAGAAACATGAAATAAGCCCTGCGCGTAGGTTGCAACAGATTCAGGGTGTCGCCCATTTTCACCAGAACCTCTCCATCGGGTTGATTAAAGCGCCATCCGGTGGTGAACGATCCGATTTGGTCGCCCGAATGTAAAACGGCTCCCGTATTTGGATCAGCAACCGCAGGAACCAAAGGACGTGGATACGCCACATATTTCATAACAACATGGGTGCTGCCCAATGCAGCTGGAATTGTAGGCGTTATTTTGGTATCTAACCAGTTATCATCCGTGCCATTAACCACCGTTATCATGGCTTCAACAAAGGTGCCACTTACGGTTTGAGGGAAGCCTGCAAGATCAGGATTACCGGGGTCAGCTAATGGAACTAACGTTAGTGTCTTATGGTCGAAAGCAGGATCAAAAATGGCGGGCATTGTATAAGAAGGCTCTATCAAACTGCAAGGGTCTTTGCCACCTGCATAAGTAGAAATTGATACATCTCCATAGCCATAGCAAACATGGTAGGGATCGAAATCGCCATCGAATTCATGGGGTTCATTAAGGTCTTCAACTTTGTGTTTCAGATAGCAGGTGTCAATCCCAATTTTAACCACCGAAGGGCTTGGTGTAGATGTAATTGAAAGATCAACACCTTGCGCAAATGCCGATAATGTATGCGAGAAAATCACCCAGGGCGACCCACCGAAAATCTCTTCCACCACCAGCCAACCGCCTTTGCTGATATCCACAGGACCTTCCTTGCCTTTGCCTTCGTAAATGGCATTGATGTTGAAATGAACTTTACCAAGATCGTCAAACCAATCGCTGCCGTAAGTATTATCTGCACCGGCACACCAGCCGGAATCCACCTGTCCTGCCATGCCTGCATCTAAATGAGAAAATACATGAGGCGAGCCTGCCGGATAATTTTCTCCATTGCCTATCATGTAAGCATCATGCAAATATCCTGTGGAAGAGTGGAACCTATCGCCCGAATCATCAATCCAATCATCAATGCCATCACCATTTTTATCGCATAAAGCAGGAGGAATAAGCAATTGCGGTATATGTATATGATAGTTGAAATCATCTTCCCAAATGGAGATAGAATCGGAAGTATGCGGATTGGAAATCCAGCGCTCGAAGTTATGCCCATCCACCTGCACGACGGAATTGATATCATAACTGCCATCTATCAGTTTAGGAAGCGTGATTTTGTAATTAGAAAACCCTTTGGGGATGTCATAAACCATATATCCAAAAACACCATCTCCAAGCGATTCAACACCTTCTGCCGCCAGCGAAGGATCGTTGAAATCAACATCATGTCCTGCATTTCTAATCCAGTAATAAGAATATTCGGTAGAAGCATCCACATTAAAAGTGATGTAAGCTTTGCCTTTTTCAGGCAGGGTTTGCAGTGTATTTCCAATAGTATCTTTTATGATGAAGTTATTCGTAAGGTACTCAAATTGTAATGGATTTGGGAGCGGAGCATAATACGTATAAGTGGTTCTGATGGGTGTTTTTTTCTGTTCATTGAATATCGTTTTATAATCAATATTTGAATAGTTGGAGCGCACCGGCGTAGGATTTTTCATATCAATTTCTTCACCACCCATAGATAGCACTGCAATAAACTCATTATGCGGCTGGGGAACAGTGCCTACACAGGTGTCAGTAGGTAGCAGATGATAGTGGATGGCAGCAGTATCTATAAAAGTATAACCTTCGTAATTGTTGATGCTTTGATTGATTAACTGTACATATTTTATATGACCAGTGGAATCTCTGTCCATCCAATGTGTCCAGGAAGTGTCAGAAAGATTCGGGCTGCTCAGGTTAGGAGAATAGGGATAGAACATACCGGGAACACTTTCGGTGAGCGTTCCTTGTACATGCCCAATTCCTGCAGCCATTTTAACAAGGTCAGGAGGATCAACCCATATCTCATAAGAACAATACGGATCATACACCTGATGTCCGGGCACCTGGTTGATGTTCCAAGTAACCTTCCAAACGCGTATTTTGTCGCCGGGAGTACCAACGTCCACAATGCCATCATTATTTAGGTCCTGCGGTCTGAGTCCATCGTGGTTGATATCTTCATAATAAGGTATGCTATCTCCCGTGGCAAGTCTGTGCCAGGGGTTTTGCCAATAAACGGAGTCTTCTGTAAGGGTATAACCTTTAGGATAGATGGATGCTGTATCGAGCCATGCATCCGGATGCCCGTTATTACTAATATCAAATTCAGGGATACCCTGATTGTCGCTACCTTTCAACACATCAACAAACTTGCCGCCGGGAGTCTTCAAAACAGGAACATTCAGGCTATGGTCAACCCAATAAAAAGGAACATCTTTGGGTATATATTGAACATAGTGTGTTTGCTGAGCAGGGGTACGTTCCTTGTTTTCCATAATCATAAACACCTTGAAAGGCTGGTAATAAATTCCAAGAAAATTCTTCCAATTCAAATCGGCATCAGCAGCTAAATGAGCGCTGAACATCACATCGGCATAGGCTTTAAACTTCTTGTAATAATGTTTGCCTTCACCATCGGCATATCTGGTAGCATTTGTGGACGTATTAATATAGGTGTCAAATGTAATATAATTATCTATATCGGTATGGATTTGAGATGTAATTGGCGGGGTTTTTATTCTATACACAATCACAGATTCTGATCTGGCAGGTATATTAATCCCTGAGAATTCAACATCATTAGCATTTACTGTAGCATTGACTCCGGAGGTGAGCACATCAACAAAAGAAAAATAACCACCTATGCTTTCATTAACCTTTATGTTGGCAACACCTACATCCGAAAGATTACGGACTTTTATTCGTATCTCAACAGTATCAACTTTGTCATAAGGAATAGCATTTTTACCAGCTATAACACCATTTGGTAAATCATTATAAACCGAACGGGTAACATCCACACTATTGGAAAGAGAATACAAGAGTGTATTAAAGGTCCACTGCAATTGTCTGCTTCCAGCAAGTATTTCGCTATTGCCGCCAACAGTAGGCAAACCTAGGTTACAAATGATTCTTCCTCCTCCTGCTTGCGGTCCTTTCAACACAAAGATAGCCGGAGCCGAATTACTGGCAACACGTGCTACAACTTCTGCGCTCCCTGCATTTACACTAGGAACTGAACTTGCATACAGAAAATTACCTGTGGCATCTGCTGTATAGCTGATAGGATTGTTTGGACTAGTTATATTGATGCCAATAAGATTTGTACTTAAATCGGCATTAACGAAGGTGGAGAAGTCAACCGAACCGGGAGCTAAAAACCCTAGCTTCTCAATCAGGTAAACTGCAATGCCTTCAGCATAAATAGTGCCCCCTTTGTACAAGAAAGTGTCTATCTTAGCTTTCATATTCGGCGAAGCAGCAATCACACTGTCCATATAAAACATTGCGTTACTTCCTGCAACTACAAAGGAAGGCAAAATTAATAACTTGGTATTGTCATTAAGATAATTGTTATCGAAGGTGTGTTCATCCACATAGTAATACATGTCATTATAAAGATAGGTGTCGAAAGAGTTCTTAAAATACATACTTTCCCATGTAACACTCAGATTATTTTGAGTTATGGAACTCTTGAAAACAGCCACAGTTTTCGGGTCTCTTTTAAATTGCAATGCATAATGAGATGAACTTTGCCAGTTATAAGCACCGTAATTGGTTGATGTTACTGACGAAAATTCAGAAGGAACAGCTTCAGGAAGGATAAAACTTCCTTTATTGCTTCCCGATCCTGCCCAATAAACAGAAAATTCGCCAAACTTAGGAAACAGCAAGCTATCCATATTGCCTGTCATTCGATAATCCAAATCTGATTTTTCGAGCGCAAGTTTGTAGGCTTTCAGAAAATCGGATTGAGTGTTATTGGTTGGAATAATAACTCCCTGAGCAAATAACATTTTAGTGAAGAATACAAAGAAGAGTATTAAAAAAGTGTATTTAACTTTAAACATAAGACCTCCGTTTTTTTTATTTGAATTTTTTTCTTGGTTTTTTTCGTGTAATATGTGTATTCATTTTTTCTGTGCCGCAAATAGGTCTTCCCGAATACATAGGTAAGCAATAAAAAACACTGATATTAGTAAATAGGAATTTATCGGTAGCAGAATTCCCTTTGCGGCTACCAATGCTTTTTGCTGTGATATTGTCGAGGTAATCTGTAAATGTGTAATGATAAACGGCGCCAGCTCTGATGGCAATGCCGTTGTTGAATTTAAACTCTGCCGAAAGGCCTAAAGGCACACTGAAACTAAATTGCGGCACCTTGCCAACATTATCAATATCCAGATTACGATAATTGGTTTCATATTTATAATCCCGCTTAATAATGCTTGCATTGCTCTGATCGGTATAAGTTTCAGGCAGATTACGGATGCTGCCATCGTTCCAGTAGTAATATTTTTGTCCGGCAGTATTTTTAAGATCACCCGTAGCCGCAAAGAATAAGGCTTCAACTCCAACAAAAAGATACATGGCAAAATGGTCACGCAATTTACCGTTGTTTGCCCAATGCAAAAAGTTAAATGAAAGACCTACTTGAGGAGCTAATAGGGTTGTTTTGAAATTCAGGTTTTGGGTAGCATATCTTTCATCCCCGAGTATGTTACCCTCAAATATATTCACACATAAACGAGTTGCTTTAAAGATATCACGTTCGGCATTCACCTGTATGCCATATCTGTAATAAAATGGAGCTTTGAGGTTGTTATTCTTTAAATCTCCGAAATAAGAAGTCATGCCAAGACTAAAACCAAGATGAAAACCGGGTTTGTTTGAACTTGGTATAGAGAAACTTTGTTCATTAGGAAAACTCAATGACGCATAGGATGACTGTATGACTATTATTGTCAAAAAGAAAATTACGAATACGTTTCGAAGATGCCTTTTCATAATCATTTTTTATGATACACAATTTCCACAATTTTAATAAAAACGCAAAGGTAGTGAATAATTTGGTAAAATGCAAGTTTTATTTATTATTTCATGAAAATACATGCATGAGCCTCCACCAAAAATAGTAAATAAACGCTTTTAGTAACGTGTTTTTATTTTCATATTATTTGGTAATTTCGAAATCACAATTTGAACAAGCGAATTCAATTGGTAGTTAAAAATACACTTAACTAGATAATTGCCAACTTCAATTTCCTAGTTTTTTGATTTTTCCAACAACAAACAATATGCATCTCAGTTTTTTGATTATCTTATATGTATAAATACAAATAAAAATATTTTTTTAAACACTGAGCAAAACAAAGAAAATCACAATTGAATAAAATTGGAAAGTAAAACTATTTAATTACTAATTTTCAAAAACCTTATATTCTGTTGTTATTGTATATAATATGCGAATATTATTTGTTGTTATGATATAGTTTTAAACAAAAATCGAAATTTTTGTTCTATATAATAGAATTTTTACTAATTTAGCAGCCGAAAAGTTTTTATGTCACGTAAAGAAGAACATTTTAATCGTCGTAGGCTCAACAGCTCCAGAATCACCACAATAGTAAGTATTTCACTAGTACTTTTTGCTATTGGATTGGTTGGTTTATTGGTGTTGCACACCCAAAAACTTTCCGATTATGTGAAAGAAAATATCGGATTTACGGTTTACATGAACAAAAATGTGAAAGAAGCCGACATCGTACAACTGCAAAAAGAGTTGGATGCGATGGAATATGTCCGTTCAACGGCTTATATCAGCGAAGAAAAAGCTGCCGAAAACTATCAAAAAGAATTGGGCGTTGATTTTGTGCAGTTCATTGGCTACAATCCTTTGCATACCTCGATCGAAGTGCATCTGAAAGCAGAATATACCATGCCCGTTTTTTTCGAACAAATTGATCAGCAACTCAAAAAGAATCCTTTAGTAGAAGAAGTGAAGTATCAAAAATCGTTGGTGAAAGATGTGAACGACAACATAAACAAGATTTCTGCCATACTATTGGGCTTTAGTTTGCTGTTGTTGATAATTGCCATCAGTTTGATCAACAACACCATCCGCTTGGCTGTTTACTCGAAACGATTTCTGATAAAAACCATGCAATTGGTGGGCGCCACCGAAGGTTTCATCCGCAAACCTTTTTTGACAATCAGCCTTATACACGGATTAATTTCATCCTTTATCGCAATAATTATGTTGATTGGCGTTATTTCTATATCGCGCAAAGAAATTCCGGAAATTATCAATTTGCACAGCATGGATTTGTTTTTAATGTTATTTGCCTTAGTCATTGCTCTAGGCTTCGTGATTTCATTAATTTCCACCTTCTTTGCTGTGCGGAAATATTTAAAGATTAAAGTAGATTATTTGTATTATTAAATTTTAGCATAGATTCATTATTAATTTCATTTTAAAAAAAATGGCAACAAAAAGAAAACCAAACATTTCAACCAAACCCAAAATCTCTGAGGGGAGAAAAGTTGAGCCGGTTGTTATCCCAAAAACAGAATCAAATAAAAGTTCGATGCGATCAAAACAAGCCGCTCCAAAAGGCATTGGCTTTTTGTTTGACAAAAGAAATTATTTGCTGATGCTGATAGGCATTGCTTTAATTATAATTGGTTTTGTAGTGATGTCGGGTGGTGGCTCTAAAGATCCAAAGGTGTTCAGCGAAGATATTTTTGACACACAACGCCTAACTGTGGCTCCTATTTTGATTTTACTGGGGTTTGCTGTTGAAGTTGTTGCTATCATGCTCAAGCCGAAACAAAAAGCAGAAGCATGAGTTTAATTCAAGCTGTTATTCTTGCAATTGTTGAAGGATTAACAGAGTTTTTGCCTGTTTCTTCTACCGGGCACATGGTTTTCACAGCATCCACTATGGGCATAGAAAAAGAAGCTTTCACCAAGCTTTTTATCGAAACCATACAGTTTGGTGCTATCATTTCGGTTGTTGTACTCTACTGGCACAAGTTTTTCGATTTCAAAAAATGGAAATTCTATCTTAAGCTTTTCATTGCTTTTATCCCTGCTGCAGTAGTGGGCGTTTTGTTAAAAAAGCATATTGATACGATGCTCGAAACTCCAATTTTCATAGCAAGTGTGACACTCCTTGGCGGTATTATTCTGTTGTTTGTTGACAATTGGTTCAAGAAACCTAAGATTGAAAATGTGGACAATGTATCTTTGAAGAAATCTTTTTTCATAGGGGTGTTTCAGGTGTTGGCAATTCTTTTTCCTGGACTCAGTCGCAGTGCGGCAACCATCATTGGCGGAATGCAACAGAAACTCAGTCGCAAGGTGGCAGCTGAGTTTTCGTTTTTTCTTGCCGTGCCAACGCTTGCTGGGGCATTTGCAAAAAGTTTGTGGGATGCTTATAAAGACACGCCCGAATTATTGACAAAAAACAACATCCAACTTTTGGCAGTCGGAAACCTTGTAGCTTTCATAATTGCTATCATTGCCATCAAGGCTTTTATTAGCTTCCTGACAAAATATGGGTTTAAAGTGTTTGGTTATTACCGTATCATATTGGGCGCTGCCATCCTACTTTTTATTATTCTAGGTTGCGATTTAAAAATTACATAGTATGTTTTTTCATTTCCTCGATGGCGAGATCATTATAATTAACAAACCTTACAAATGGACATCTTTTGATGTCGTAGCAAAGATTCGAACGATGCTCAAGTATCGTGTCGGCATTAAAAAAGTAAAAATTGGTCACTCGGGCACGCTCGACCCTTTGGCAACGGGATTATTAGTGATATGTACCGGCAAATATACCAAGCGGATTGAAGAGTTTCAAAATCAAGATAAAGTTTATACAGGTACTTTTCATATTGGAGCCACAACAGCGTCTTTTGATTTGGAAACAAAGATCAATAAACGATTTGACATCTCGGAACTTACTCCTGAAGCTATTATCGAAGCATCAAAAACTTTCATCGGAGAACAGGAACAAATTCCGCCAATGTTTTCTGCTGTTAAAATTGATGGCAAACGTGCGTATGAAATAGCGCGTCAAGGTCATGAAGTGGAGTTGGTAGCCCGACCAATTACTATCAAACGTTTCGAGATAAAAGACATTAAACTGCCCTACGTTGATTTTGAAGTGGAGTGTACAAAAGGCACTTACATACGCTCTCTGGCAAGAGATTTGGGCTTGGCATTGGACAGTGGTGCACATCTAACTTCTCTGTGTCGCACATCTATCGGTGATTTTTCCTTAGCTGATGCCGTGACTCTTGAACAATTGGAAGCCTTGGTGATTCACGATTTCCAACAAAAATAAAAGCTCCCTTGCGGAAGCTTTAATAATTGTTATTACTCGGTTTTTTAATACTCATCTTCGTGAAAGAAGAAATCCTCCTTGGTAGGATAATCGGGCCAAATATCTTCAATGCTTTCGTACACCTCGCCTTCATCTTCAATTTCTCGTAAATTTTCTAATACTTCGGCAGGCAAAGCTGACCTCATAGCATAGTCAAGTAGTTCATCTTTTGTTGCAGGCCAAGGGGCGTCTTCTAATTTTGAAGCCAATTCTAGAGTCCAGTACATACTTCTCGGTTTTAAATTTTTTGCAAAAATATATCTATTTTATACACAAAGTCAAGTTAAAGATTCATTCTTGTGTTAAAAAATGTTAAATCGTTTTCTTTTGTGCTCAACTTATGTGTTTTAATCGTCATTATTAGCATAACGCAAATGTTATATTATATATTGAGTGATTATTGTTTTTTTTTTAAATTAAATTTTCCAGAGTGTTTCCGCGACGCCTAAATCTTTGGCAACATAACGAGCTAGCACAAAAAAATAATCCGAAAGACGGTTGATATATTTTAATACTAGTTTTTGTTTTTCGTTAAACAAATCAAGTTTCACCATGGCTCGTTCTGCCCTACGACACACTGTGCGAGCAATATGGCAATAGGAAACCACAGGATGTCCGCCCGGCAAAATGAAATGTTTCAGTTCGGGCATGCGTTCGTTCATGCGGTCAATTTCGGTCTCCAATAGTAGAATGTTTTCTTCGCTTAGCGATGGCAAATTGATGAGTGATTTTTCGGAATCGGCAGCCAGCAAAGATTCCGCGATAAAAATATGCGACTGAATGGCTAGCAAGGTGTGCTTTTGTTCCATCTCAATAGAGAAATCGCGGATAAGTCCGATAAAAGAATTTAATTCGTCGAGGGTGCCGTAGGCTTCGATACGCAAATCGGACTTTTCTACACGGCTTCCACCAATGAGGGAAGTGTTGCCGCTGTCTCCTTTTTTGGTATAGATTTTTTGATTATCGTAATTCATTTTTCAGTTAAATTAGTTCGGAGATCGGGGTTCAGAGTTTCTAGTTCAGGGTTCAGAGTTTCTAGTTTGGAGTTCAGAGTTCGGAGTTTGGGATACCAATTCTGCGTAAAATTTCATCTTGCGGATGTTTTCGTTTAGTTCGTCGGTGTCGACAACGCCATCTTTGAGGCGTATGATACGATGGGCGTGGCGTGCAATGTCTTCTTCGTGAGTCACTAAGATAATAGTGTTACCTTGTTCGTGGATTTCTTCGAATAGCCCCATGATTTCGATGGATGTTTTCGAGTCGAGGTTACCTGTGGGTTCATCTGCCAAAATAATAGAGGGTTTGTTGACCAAAGCTCGAGCAATAGCCACCCTTTGGCGTTGCCCACCCGAAAGTTCGTTCGGTTTGTGGGTGATACGGTCGCTGAGTTGCACCTGTTCCAATACTTCTTTGGCACGTAGGATGCGTTTGTTGTTGTTGAATCCTGCATAAATCAAGGGTAAGGCAACATTGTCGAGCGCCGTGGAACGAGGTAGGAGATTGAAGGTTTGGAAAACAAAACCGATTTCTTTGTTGCGGATTTCGGCGAGTTGGTTGTCGTTGAGTTTGCTCACATCTTGCTGATTTAGGATGTAGGTGCCCGAGGTGGGCGTATCCAAACATCCAATAATATTCATCAAGGTGGATTTGCCCGAACCCGAAGGTCCCATCAGGGCAACATACTCGTTCTTATATATCTTCAACGATATGCTTTGCAAAGCTTTGACAATATAAGTGCCCACTTTGTAATGCTTGGTAGTGTTGGTCAGACTGATTATTTCGTTTTTCATGTTCATTAATCTTTGTACAAAGGTAATTCAATACTTTAAATTGAAATGTTGTTTGGCAATATTTTTTTTGAAGAAAACAATTCCGAAGTGAAAAATATCCAAACTTAAACTGATGTTTTCGTTTCGAATGATTTCATTCCAAGCATTTTCCATCAGTTTAGAAGTATGTATCCTCGAAAAAATAAAAACACTGTTTTCATCAACAAAAGGTAAACATTCAAGAAAAAGTTCGACCAGCTCTTTCCCAAAAAACATATTGCTGAAATAAACAACACCTAAAGGGAAGTTTTGTTTTGCCTCGTCAGGAGTAATTGGTTCGTTTTTCCAAGTAATACAATAATCAAGGAACAATGAAGCCATTTGATTTTGATGAGCAATTTTAGCGAGTTGCCATTTTTCATCGCTAGCGATTAGCTTAGCTTCCATTTGGGCATACATCATAAACATGGGGGCAATTCCCTCAGATGTGCCGATTTCTAAAATATGCGTCGGTTGGATATATTCCACGATGCGATATAATAAAAAAGCATCGCGACATGACGGAATTTGCTTGCGGATAGCTTTCGCATGTTCGCGCAGGGTGGTCTTACGCAGGCTTTCAATCGTGTTTAGCTTTAAAGGTAATTTTCGCTTTGCGCATATCACTTTGGTATAAAAATCAAAAGCGAAAGGCGCATGAACGGCATATTCCGATTGTGATTTCATACAAAACTTGAACTGTGATAGTATCCGATAGGCTTGAGACATAATTTTTTTTGTGGGTACAAAATTAATGATTATTGCATTAGCTTCGACGGAATTTCGCAAAATGTTTTTTCTTTCTTCAGATAAGAAAAAATGATGTTGAAATATGTCAAAATGTCATGCGAAAATCAAGCCTTTTGCTTGCGACTGACAAAAGTGCTCCTTTTTTGTACCGCAACGACTCTTTTTTGTACCGCAACGATCCTTTTGACCGCCGCAACGATCCTTTTGACCACCGCAACATTCCCTTCAACCACCGCATCATTCCTTTCGACCATCGCATCATTCCTTTTGAGTATCGCAATGTTCCTTTTGAGTACCGCAATGTTCCTTTTGAGTATCGCAACAACTCTTTCGACCACCGCAACGTTCCTTTACGCTATATGGAGCATATTTGCAGTTTTCGCACTTACTTTTCGCTGCTGTTCCAAAATTCTTCTTCTTTCATCAAAAAGAAAACATAGAAATACATGATGATATATGCCTAATATTATTCAATTTACGTTACTGAAAACATCAGGAAAATATTTTTCTTAAAAAATTTGTGCATCACAATAAAAAAAATTTATAACTTTGAAAAAAATTTCGGTATGAAAAGATTTGTCATTCTTATTTTAATTGTTGTCAGCTTTTACTCCAAGGGGTTTTCTCAGGATAAAAGTGAGCTTTTGCAGAAAATCACACCCTCATTAGCCATTGTGAAAAGCGATGTTGTTATGGGCTATGGTTTTTTCGTTGGAAATAACACGCTTATGACCACCGTCAGTACGATTGGCAAACATCAAAAAGGCACGGTGCTGTTGGCAAACGGCAAGGTGGCTAACCTCATTGGATTTGTTGCCACCGACGACGAAAATGATTTGGTGTTGTTGAAAATTGATAACGACAGCGCGGAGCCTGCGACTATCGCATCGTATATGCCGATGCCCAATCAGAGCGTTTTTCTGCTGACAAGAAACGGCGAGGAGAAGCCCGAACTGATTGCTGCAAAATTAAATGCCTTCAAGGATTTGGGCAACATAAAACTGATTACCGTGAAAGCCAATGCGCCTTTGAAAACTGCCGGTTTTCCCGTTTTGGATTCCGTTGGCAATGTGTTGGGAATGACCGTAAGTTCCCCCATTGAAGGGTCTGTTATGACTTTTGCAACGCCCGCTGAAAAGATTCTTCATCTTATAAAAAATAGTGGCGAATTGAAAGGATTGGAGTCGTTGACGTCTATTTTCGACCTCATCAGCAAACAAGCGGCAGTGAACGAAGAAAAAGCAAGAGCCTCGAAAGAGTTTCGCGAACAAGGTTTTCTGCGCTTAAGTAATAAAGAATATTCTGCTGCCATCGAAAAATTCAGCATGGTGATACGCATCAACCCTTCGGATGCCGATGCTTATGCGTTCAGGGGTCAGGCGAAGTGTCTGCAATTGCGTTTCAAAGAGGCGTTGGAAGATTTCAACAAAGCCTTGGAGCTGCAGCCCGAATTTGCAGAAGTTTACGACATGCGCGGCGTATGTAAAGCCGAATTGGGCGACAAAGTGGGCGCCTGCGAAGATTGGACACTGTCTTATGAAAAAGGCTACGACCCTGCCTTCAAACTTATCGAGAAATTTTGTCCCCTCGAATATTAAACCTCACTGTTTTTGCGTTATCTAAGCGGCTTCACATTGGTTTGAAGCTTGCATTTCTATTTATTTAGGGGGATGCGTTGCGCTCGATTATCTTTTTAAAGCCCATGAATAGTGAATCTTAAAAAATCATTTGTCGTTTTTCTTTTTTTACTAAGTGTGGGCGGCATCGCCATGGCGCAGCGTGATTTCTCCAAAACAAATTTTCGGTTTCCCTTAGATATATCCCCCATCATCAGCGGCACTTTTGGCGAATTGCGCAACGATCACTTCCATTCGGGTTTGGATTTTGCTACTCAAAACAAAGAAAACCTCAACGTGATGTGCATTGCCGATGGCTATGTGTCGCGCATCAAAATCTCCACTTCGGGCTATGGCAAAGTGATTTACGTGACCCATGCCAATGGCTTCGTTTCGGTGTATGCACATCTGAATGAGTTTAATGTAGTGGTTGAAGACTATGTGCGCCGCAAACAATACGAACAACAATCCTACGAAATCGAACTGTTTCCAAACGCTGCCTTGTTTCATCTGAAGAAAGGCGATTTGGTAGGCTACTCCGGCAATACAGGAGCATCCTCGGGACCACATCTTCATTTTGAAATCAGAAATGAACGGACAGAATTGCCCATCAATCCCTTTTATTTCAACAACTATCCCGCTGACAAGGTGAATCCAACCATCGAGAAGATGTATCTGTATGATATATCTAAAAACAACAGCATAGAGTTGGGAAAGAAGAAAGATACGCTTGAGGTCAGCGGGAAAACGTATTTCGGCGTGGCGGCTTTCGACAATATCAATCAAGGGGGCACTTGTGGTATCTATGCTATGAAGGTGATGATAGATTCTGTGCTCATGTTTCGCCTGCATTTCGATTCTTTGAGCTTTGATGATGGACGCTACGTGAATGCTTTGATTGATTATCCCGAATATATTGCCCACGAAAAGCGGATTGTGACCACCTACGTGGCTCCCGGCAATAGGTTCAACAACAATATAGATGCAGAGGATGAAGGCGTGTGGGATTTCGAGGATACGTGTCTGCACCGCATTCAGTTTTTTGTATATGACTTTCAAGGGAATGTTGCCGTGGCGGAACAAATCGTGAAATCGAAACCGAAAAACTCAAGCGCTTCTATCTTTGCTGATAATGCTTCGCCTCTTTTTCGTTATGGATTAAAAAATCATTTCGAAGCACAGGATGTTCAGGTGGATTTTCCGTCGAATGCGCTTTACGATTCTATCTATTTTGATTTCCGAACGCTGCCGCGCATCAAGGCAAGCTTTTCCAAAGTATTTCAAATCCACAATCGCTTCACACCTATCCATTCATTTGTTTCTTTACAGATAAAGCCCGACACTGCTATCAACCCCAACCTCAAAGCAAAGTTAACCATAGCCGAAGTATCTGAAAAACCTTATACCTACATCAAAAGTGAATGGACGGATGGAGTTCTTGCTGCCAAAATAAGACGCTTCGGCACCTATTGCATCGTGGCAGACAGCATCCCACCGGAAATTATTCCTATCGGCATATCAAACGGGAAAAAAGTAACGCCCGAAGCTCAACTGCGATTTAAAATTACAGACGATTTTTCGGGCATAAGCACCTACGCACTTACGATTAACGACACGTGGGTGTTGGCAAGTTACGACGCTAAATCCGATATGCTTATCTATAAAATAGACGCGGCGCACTTCAAACGCGGGAGCAATAGCCTCGAATTGAAAGTGACGGATCGGATGAAGAATTTGCGTGTGTATAGAACAAATCTAAATTTTTAAGCACTATTTTTTACTATTTGGATTAATTTTTGCTCTAGGTGAAGGAAATTTCGTAATTTTGTTAACTTAAATAATTATCTCATGAAAAAGAATCTTGGAATCCTAAGTATGATGCTTCTTTTGGGAAGCGCTTCCATCAACGCCTCAGCGCAAACGTCTATCGTCCCTGTGGATGAAGACACCAAATTAATCACCTATAAAGAGGTGGTTACTCAAGAAGGCGACATCAACAAACTTTACAACACCTGCATCGCGTGGATAAATGCCAACTACAAAAATGCCGCCGAAGCCACCACCGTGCGCGACCCCGAAAATGGCAAAATCATCATTCGCCATAGTTTCAAAATATATAACACCGATAAAGACGGACTGAAAACCGATGCAGGCGTGATCAACTACACCTTAAAATTGGAGTTCAAACCCAACAAATATCGCTATGTTTTCACCGATTTTGGTTTGCAGGCGGTATCAAAATACCCCCTCGAACGTTGGCTCGACAAAAAAGACCAAAAATATACACCCGTATGGGATGTTTGGTTGGGCGAAGTGAATACTTGGGTGAACGACTGGATTACAAGTTTGAAAAAAGGCATGGTTCCGAAAGTGGCTAAGCCCGACAATTGGTAGGCACGCGTCAAATCTCTTTCCTGAATCATAAATGTTTAAGCGGCATGTTCCGCTTTTTTGTACCTTTGCAAAAAAAATTGCGTGGAAACGAACAACATACTTGAGTTTATTTGTAACATACCGAAGGCGGAACTTCATGTGCATATTGAAGGGACTTTTGAGCCTGAGTTGATGTTCGAAATTGCGGCGCGCAACCATATCACCCTAAAGTATCGCGATGTGGAAGCATTGCGCGAGGCATATCAATTTCGCAATCTGCAAGAATTCTTAGACATATATTATATAGGTTCGCGGGCATTGAAAACCGAGCGCGACTTTTATGACCTCACCACATCCTATCTGACCAAAGCCGCCTCGCAAAACATCCTGCACACAGAAATATTTTTCGACCCGCAAACGCATCACGAAAATGGCGTTGCTTTTCCCGTAGTTTTCAATGGCATTTATGATGCTTTGCAAGATGCAGAGAAAAACTTGGGCATACATGGAGATGTAATCATGTGCTTCTTGCGCCATTTGGATGAAGCTTCGGCATTCGCCACTTTGAAACAGGCTCTCCCTTTTAAAGATAAAATCATCGGCGTGGGTTTGGACTCTTCCGAGAGCGGCAATCCGCCCCATAAGTTCGTTCGGGTGTTTGAAGCAGCGCGCCAAGCGGGTTTCGTGGCAGTGGCTCATGCAGGCGAAGAAGGTCCTGTGGACTATATCCACGATTCGTTGGATTTGTTGAAGATTTCGCGCATCGACCATGGCAACAACTCCAAAGATGATGCACTGCTGATACAAAAAATCGCGCAGCAAAGAATCCCCCTCACGATGTGTCCGCTCTCGAATCTGAAGCTGCATGTGGTGAAAGATTTGCGCCATCATCCTCTGAAAACCCTATTGGACAACAAGGTGGTAGCCACCGTGAACTCCGACGACCCTGCCTATTTTGGCGGTTATCTGAACGAAAACTATATCGCCATACAACAAGCTTTGGAATTGTGGCACGAAGACATCATCACACTTGCAAAAAACTCTTTTGAGGCATCTTTTATTGATGCTGCGCAAAAGCAAACCTATATGAACCGTATTGACACTTTCGTAAACGATTTTAATGCATCTTAAAACAAAAACGTGAAAACACACATCAAAAATCTTTCTTTACAAGAGCTGACCGATTATGCCGTTCAACACGGTCAACAGGCGTTTCGCGCCAAGCAAATCTTTGAATGGATATGGAAAAAAACCGCCGTCAGTTTTGACGAGATGACCAACATTTCCGCGGAGTTTCGGCAGAAGATGAACGCCGATTTTCTTCTCAACTCCATAGAGATAGCCGAAGAAAAAGTGTCGTCGGACGGCACCCGCAAATACGTGTTGCAGCTCGCCGACGGGCATCAGATAGAAAGCGTTTTGATACCTTCTAAAGACCGCCTCACCGCTTGTATCTCTTCTCAGGTGGGCTGTGTCTTGGGCTGTCGTTTCTGTGCCACGGGCAACATGGGTTTCGTGCGCGACATGGATGCTTTGGAAATTCACGACCAAATTATCTTGCTGATGAAACTCGCCGTAGAGAAATTCTACACCTCCCTCGACAATATCGTCGTGATGGGCATGGGCGAACCCTTGCTGAATTTGAACAACACTCTCGCCGCTTTGGATAAAATTTCCGACAAAGCCACCCTGAATTTCTCGCCTCAACGTATCACCATCTCCACCTCGGGCATCACCTCCGAAATCAAGAAAATGGCAGACAAAAACATCCCCTATCATTTGGCTATTTCCCTCCATTCGGCTAATGACAGCAAACGCAAACAGTTTATGCCCGTGGGCAACAAATATTCTTTGAGCATGCTCACCGACGCGCTCAAATATTATCATCAAAAAACGGGCAACCGCATCACCATCGAATATATCCTGTTCGACGGGCTCAACGATGCTAACGAAGACGCCGCCTCCTTGGCTTCTTTTTGCAGAAGTTTTCCCGTGAAAATAAACATCATCCCCTACAACTCCACCGCCTCGCAGCTTTTCAAACCAAGCAGCAGCGCCAACATCAAAAAGTTTATCGCATTTTTAGAATCAAAAAACATCATCGTCAATCTCCGCCACAGCAAAGGCAGCGACATCCAAGCCGCCTGCGGACAATTAGCCAAAAATAACAACTTAAAATAAATAAGCACTATGACATCAAATTCCAATGCAGCCATCACACTGCTCGACGTGGTAGAATCCATCCGCAACGTGCCCGATTTCCCCATCCCCGGCATACAGTTTAAAGACATCACCACCGCCATCAAACGTCCCGAGATTTTTCGCTATATGCTCGACCAAACCGCTGCCTATTACCAAAACATGGGCATCACCAAAGTGGTTGGCATCGAATCGCGCGGCTTCATCTTGGGCGGCGCTTTGGCAGCTCGCCTCAACGCAGGCTTCGTGCCCATTCGCAAACCCGGCAAACTGCCCGCGCCCACTTTTTCCAAATCCTATAGTTTGGAATATGGCGAAAACATCCTCCACATCCATCAAGACGCCTTAGAAACCAACGACGTGGTGTTGCTCCACGACGACTTGCTTGCCACAGGCGGCTCTGCCAAAGCAGCCATCGAACTCATCCGCAACTTCGCCGTGAAATCCATCCACGTGAATTTCATCTGCGAACTCAGCTTCCTGAACGGCGCCGCGCAAATCGGTGAGGGGATAGAGGTGTTTTCGTTGGTGAAGTTCTAAAGGTTCGCGCTTAAGAGGCAACTCAAAGAAATCCCAAAAATAAAATAATTTATCCGAATAAAAATATTTTTGAAAATACCCAGTGTTTTTTTGAAAAATTACGTTTATATGTTTAGCTGTCTCTTGATGGCATCACAATAGGCGATAAAAGGACTAAGGACCCTTTTACCAATTAGTATATTGATGTTTCAAAATATTTATTATGAAGCATTTATTATTATTTGATGCAGCATTTCCCTGAATTAGATACTAAAATCAAATGTATGATGCAGATAAGATTAATAGTAATTTTGAAGCAATTGGAAAAAGTTCTTTGAATAACCTGTCTCCTTAACTATTGATATTACTGAATTATAAGAAATCATTGGGCTAAGTCGTCGTATTTAAATTTGTCAATACATACTATAATTTCGGATAATCAAGCAGGATTTCGGATAATCAAGCAGAATATCAGATATTCAAGCAGGATTTCGGAAATTCAAGCAGAATATCGGAAATTCAAGCTGAATATCGAAAATCCAAGCTGAATATCGGACAATTAAGCAGAATATCGGATAATCAAACAGAATATCGGACAATCAAGTAGAATATCGGAAATTCAAGCAGAATATCGGATAATCTAGCAGAATATCAGAAATCCAAGCAGAATGTCGGAAAACCAAGCAGAGCTTAGCAACTTTAACTAAATGATGATCCAATGGAGTTACGGATTACACAAAGAATTCAAATGAAATGCATAATAACACTTTAGTTAAAAATAAATATTAATTTAATCTTAAAAACTTAAAAATATGTTTTATTCTGTTGCATTACTTGATTTTGTTAAATTATCAATCGTACTATTAATTGAAAGAGGCTATTTTGTAGCTTCATGTTTAACATCTAACCCAACGTTTCCTGCGCCTTTTGTGTTGGCAGCGCAAATAACCACCTTGACGGATACTTTGAAAACCGCTTGGCTGGCTTATGAAGCGAATCCAGGAACTGACGAAAAAGAAGCTCTTGATTTAGCCCATGACGCTCTGATAGAGGCTTTGCTATCCAATGCCGGTTACGTGACAGGCAAATCGGCTGGAGACCCTATTAAAATAAAATCAGGTGGCTACACTCCTTCAAAGGAAAGACACATGAATGAGAAACCCCCTTACGACGCCAAACCTGGTTCAAACCCGGGACGCGTCAAACTATATTATCAAAAAGGTGAGCAGGATGTGACCGTTATTTGGTTAGAATTTCATGGAGCCGAAGCCCCCGCAAGTATTTCGGATTATGCTCCAAGCGCAGGCACGACTTACGATAGTATCGAATTAACGGGATATACTTCTGGTGAATGGATTAATTTTGTTGTTCGCCCATCGCAGTCAAAGGCGATGGCAAATTCCATTGGACTCCACCCTTGCTTGTGTTGGTACCATAAGCTTAGGGCATTGAAAGCAAAAAGGACAAGCTTGGACAAGCGGGAATGATGATTAAATCTATGATAATGCATGAATAAAAATAGGGATTATAATTGGCAAGAAATCTTTAAAGAAAAGTCTAATAAGGAGCTCTATGATATATATTGCGGAAATTCCTTTCTGCCTATCTCTGTTCTTGAATTTGCAAAAAACGAGTTGGAGAATCGGAATTTTGATTTTAAGGGTATAAAAAACATGATTATTGATCTAAAAGTTGAAGCCTTAGCAGAAGAAGCTTCACGAATTAATTTATTCTTTCAGAAAAGACCGCACGTTTCATTAAAATCAGGACTTATCACCATGTTGATTTTACTATTCCTATTTATTCTTTTTTCCCAATATTATGATATCCCAATAATCTTTCCAATCCTGATTTCAGGATTTGCGTCATTAGGTTTTCTTATTGATTCGCTGATAACAAACTATATCCGAAAGAAAAAATTCATCCGACTTGAAAAAATTGAAAAAGAGATACGGTCTCTGATAAGCCAACAAAATCAAAATAACAATAAAGAAGATACACTTTCAATTTTTGATTTCGATAAAATTGTGCAAACAAAAGTTCTTTCTGATTTAAAACAAGATCGTAATCTAGCGATTGTAGTGGTTTTAATATTAATCACTATTTTGCTCATTAAATTTATTATTTCATGAGTCCCTATTAGGCGGAGGTTCTACCTCCGTCTTGTCTATCCTTTTAGGCTTCTGCCTAATACCTTTTATCTACAAAAGCACTAAGCAAAACTTTATTACTTTAGTAACAAAACAAAATCCGATGTTATTTTTTGTCAAATGATAGTTTTTTTTATTTAGTATTATTAAAAAGCATAAATTTGCAGTATGATAATTTTCTTGATTATTAAATTTGAGATTTTAAATAATGACAAACGAACAACATATACAATTTTTAATCAGGCAGGCAGATGAAGATTTTGGGGCTACAGAGGCTTTGTATCAGAGTGGTTTTTTTGGACAATCTTTATTTTGGGCACATTTGACTTTGGAAAAGTTATGTAAAGCACTGTGGATATTTAAAAATGAAAATGAGAAATATCCTTATGTTCACAATTTACTTCGACTTTTAAAAGAATGTAATATTGTATTGTCTGAGGATCAGATACTTTTTTATGCAGAAATGAATCAGTTTCAAGCAGCAGGCAGATATGGAGATTATTTAAAAAAACTTGAAGAAAGTATCACTTCAGATGTTTGCATAAATTTATTGATAGAAGTTAAAAAACAGATGTTATGGATAAAACAGCAGATGCAAAACAAATAGCAATCAACTTTGTGAAGACGTGTGTTAACTATGGGATACCTTTGTCGGAAGCCTATCTGTTTGGTTCGTGGGCAAAAGGAACCGCCACTGCTAATTCCGACATCGATCTTGCTATAGTTGCTTCTTCTTTTGGAAGAAATATCATCGAAAACTCTAGGCAAACCGCATTAATTAACTATGAATTTTCTGATGTTGAAGTGCATCATTTTAGTCCAAATGATTTTAATTCTGACGATCCTTTTATCAACGAAATTAAACGAACAGGATTGAAAATACTATAAACAAGTCCCTTTCAGAGGCAACCTCTGCCTCCGGAAGCAATATCTTTACAGGCTTTTGCCTAATACCTCTTATCTACAAAAGCATTAAAAAAACTTTATTACTTTATGCAACAGCAACAAACTAATAAAGTAAAAGATGCGGTGAGTAACCCCTGTTACTAAACTAATAAAGTTTGAAACCGCTTGTCTGAAGTTTGCAACTCTGTTGGGCGGTCTCTAGCACTTTAAATACTTGAAGTACTTTAGGCACTTTAAGTACTTCTCCCCCTCTTTCAACATCCACACGGCAAATACAAATCATCTCTCGGATTGATAAGCATGATAGGCAGTTTGTATTTGTTTTCAATGATTTTCTTTTCTTTCAAACCAAACAACAAATCGTCAACCGCCACCTCCTTGGTCGCCATAATCACTATCATATCGCCTTGGTTCATCCACGCATAATCCACAGCATATTTATCTATGTCGCAGGTGATATCCGGCTCTTTTATCAACTCATACGCCACGCCGAGATTATTAAACAACTTCTCCACCAATACAATATTGGTGCGCAAGGAAGCAGCAAAATACGTATCCTTGTATTTGCGTGTCAACACCGTCACTCTCGATTGGTTCAAGGTGCTGATATAGCCCGACCAAGCCGATTTCTCTTTCGATTCGCGATTAAAATCTAAGGGCAAAATAATATTTTCATACATCGTTTTGCGGGGCAATTCGTCGTGCACTATAATAATAGGTATGCGCAAATCTCTATAATCCGTCACTAGGGAGCTTGACGAAAAACAATGTACTTTCGATTTAAAGCTGTTCATGCCTGCCATCACCGCAATGGCATTCAGTTTCTCATAAAAATCATGAATAACTTGCTGCACTTCGCCTTTAAAAACATACACATTCGCCATGATCCCGTCTTGCGAAATGATTCTATTGGCTATCTCCCCCAATGCTTTTTTCCTGCCTTCTGTCACTTCAATATCTTTGACTTCAAGTTTTGCGATTATTTTAGTAACAATATAAAAAATACTTATTTCGCACTTAAACAGTCTCGCCAATTCAATACCGTAAAGCAAAGCATTGTCGGCAGCTTTCGAAAAATCGTAAGGAATTAATATCTGTTGTTTTGGAGTTGGTTCTGTCATTTCTACATAAAAAAGACAAAGGTATAAAAAAAAGCAACCTCGGGCGAGGTTGCTTCATTATTATGGGAAAAATTTGAGGCATTGGAAGGGTCAGAAACAAATACCTCAAATGGATATTAGGGATAACTATATAAACGCCAAAAAACAAAAATAACTGGGTGGTTATGAAATTATTTTTATAACGAGCTTACAAAATGCAAAATTAAATTGAAAAGTTCAGAGTATTTCGTCAAGGGAAGCCCTGCTGCTTTGTCGGTTACGGTATGATACTCCTTATATTCGGTGCCGAGAGTGTAAATAAAAAAACTCTTCACCCCTTTTTTATAAAAGTAATAATGGTCGCTATTGGCTGCTTCGCCACGTTCGTTCACGCTTTTCAGATATTTCCCCGCTTCGTTCAGTTGCTTCAAAGTTTCAAACTCCTTTTTAAAGATACTTCCGTTCACCACTTTGATGCCATCGCTGCCTGTGCCAACCATATCTAAATTCAACATAAATTTAATCTTCCGCAAAGGAAACAGCGGAAACTTCGTATAATATTCCGAACCCACCAAACCCGCTTCTTCTCCCGAGAAGAAAATAAAACACACGGAATAATCCGGGCGGTTTTCAGGCTGAGCATAATAAGCCGCCAAATCGAGCAACATGGCTGTGCCACTAGCATTATCATTGGCGCCGGGGAAATAGGCTTTGTTGCCAATCATCCCCAAATGATCGTAATGTGCACCAAACACCACAAAACTATCGGGATATATCTTCCCGGGAATATATCCAACCACATTTTGTGAAGGATAATTGCTGAGCAGTTTCGCATGAATATTTACAGATATATTCGTAATTTTTTCGGGTAACGCACTGCGATTGATAGTGATTTCTGCATGTTTCTTCTCGTTCTGTTCCTGCGCCACATGCCATGAGATCCCTTTATCGCGGATAAAAACCAACAAAGGCGTTTCTTCAAGTTTTTTGTTTTTCAAATCTTTAAACCCCGTATCCACCACCAAAGCCAATTTCGAGTGATTTTGATTGTTGAACTTTTTGGTAAGCTTTTCCGAACTCAATGTGTTTCCATCAACCAATAAGATTTTATAGCTATCCTTCATAGTTTGCGCATCAGGCGACACCATAAAATCAACGCCGGGCTGTTTATCAACACCGTTTATTTTTAGGGCTACATCATCGGGAAAGGTATTCACATTGATATGAAAAATCTGAAAATAACTCGTATCAAAACATTTGACTTGGTCTTTTTTGAGTTGTTTTGCAATAAACGCGGCAGCAATTTTATCCCCATTATTCACATATCCACGACCATAAAACTCAGGCGATGCCAGCGTATCTATCATGCTTTTGACATAGGGAAGATTTTGAGAAAAAAGAATGGAGGAGCCGAGCCAAGCAAGGCAAAAAACAATAACAGTTCTTTTCATCTTATAAAAATTTTCTGATAATCAATTCTTCCAACTTATTCAGTGCATCCGGTTTTTCGTTCCAATTGTGTTTTTCTTTTAAATCTTCGAAAAAGATGTTGGCTTCTTCAATCCCCACAAAACTGTTGAGCATATCAATGGTTTTATTATATTCCTGAAGATCTCCTTTAAAAAGTTCGTTGATAAATAAAAACTTATCGTTGATACCTATTGCGTTTTTTAGGTTGGTAATAGTTGCTTTCCCCGCTTTGCTCGCCAAAGTGTTATCAGGTTTGTCATGCACCATTTTTTCGTGCATCAACTTAGGGGCTTCTTTAAACTTATCTGCCACAATTTCTTTTTCAGTTAGTGAAAACAAATCAATCGCTTGTTGTTTTCCAGTTTTCACAGGAGTAGGAACTTCCTTGGGTATCTCATTCACGACTTTCTGTTCAGGAACATCTACTTTTGTAATGATAAGTTCATTCACAGGAGTATCCACTTTTGTAATAATTGTGTCTAAAGGAAATTTCGGTTCTTCAACCACGACAGGAGGTTTTGTTTCCTCCTTAATTGGCTCCTCTGTTTCTTCTAAAAGTTCACTCACAGGAGTATCAACTTTGGTAATAATAGTTTCTACTGGCAGTTTTGGCTCTTCAACAATTATAGGAGGTAGAGTTTCTTCCACAATGAGGTTCACGGTTTCTTCAATAAGTTCGCTTAAAGGAGCATCAACTTTGGTAATAAAGGTTTCTATCGGCAGTTTTGGTTCTTCAACAATCATGGGAGGAAAAGTTTCCTCAACAACAGGCTCCAAAGTTTCTTCTATAGGTAAAAAACTATCAACGGAAGTATCCGGCACTTCTTGTACCTCCAAAACAACATCGTCAGCTATTATTTCTGAAATTTTTTCTATTGGCTCTAAATCTATGGAAATAACAGTATTATCAGGATTTTCAATCCTAATTTCATCCTTGTTTTCTTGTGGTATTGAAAAATCTTGTTTCTCAATTTCAAAATTTACTGCTATATTTGCATCAATACTATTTTTATGATAGCTGTTTAATTTGTTTAACTCATAAAAGAGTTCGTAAAAGTGTCGGATATTTGCCATAACGATATCCAATTCAATTTGAGGAATTCTTTTTTCGTGTTCATCAATGATAGCAAACTGTTCATTTAGAACCTCTAAAATATTTTTTATTTCTTCTTTGATATTTTTTGTTTCCATAAACGTAAAAATAAAAATGTTAGTGATATATTTGCAGTGAAATTGGGTATAAAATTATAAAAAGAATTACAATCAATGACTATGTTTTTAGAAAAAAATACGGAAATACACAAAAAAGGCTGGATAGAAGTGATTTGCGGCTCTATGTTTTCAGGGAAAACTGAGGAATTATTGCGTAGAATTAAGCGTGCCAAGTATGCAAATCAACGTTTCGAGATATTTAAGCCTGAAATTGACATCCGTTACGATTTAGAAAAGGTGACTTCTCATGATGAAAATTCCGTACAGTCCACTCCCGTTCAGTCTTCCTCTCAAATTTTATTGCTTGCAGGCGATGTGGATATTGTTGCATTGGACGAAACTCAGTTTTTTGATTCTGAAATCGTAACCGTCTGCAATACACTTGCTGAAAGAGGCATACGCGTCATAGTTGCTGGCTTGGATATGGACTATTTGGGCGTACCTTTTGGTCCCATGCCCGCGCTTATAGCAACAGCCGAATATGTCACAAAGGTTCATGCCATTTGTATGAAATGCGGCAATTTAGCTTATGTCTCTCACCGCATTGTGAAAAACGATAAATTAATATTGCTAGGCGAGACCGACAATTACGAACCTCTTTGCAGAAGCTGTTTCAATAAAGCACTAAAAGAATAATTTATTGAACAAAAACAGTTTTAGATACTGTTTCGCCTGGTTTCAAACGAATTACACCTGTACCTCTCAAGGTATCATTAGGACCAATTGCTTTATACACCTGAATATCCAAAATGCCTTCGTATTTGAACACCTTTTGATATTGACCGGATGCATCAGATTTTCCTGCCACTCTGACGTCAGGATAATTAGGAGCAATAATTACATCAGCATACTGCAATATTTGCATCGTATCCAACAATTTTTTCACAGTGATAATCGCTGTACAATCGGTGTTGGCTTTTTTACATCCAAAAAAGACAATTCCTGAAATACTTACCGCAAGAACAAGGGTAATTAGACTTTTAAAAGAAATTTTTTTCATAGTTACAATTTTTTTTTATAATTTTGCTTTCTAAAAATTTTTCTGCAAAATAAAGCATTTTAATTTAAAAACTTACGCAA